>JAOZKS010000254.1 GCA_029935255.1 Pontiella sp. | reverse complement strand
TGCACTTCCGGGCCGTGCACCTCCAGAAATATTATACCGAAACCATGGGGATGAAGCGCGGTATGCTCCCCAACACCGAGTGGAACTCTGACCGGATCTTCTCCCTGCCGCTTTGCCTCTCCATGTCCGACTCCGACATCGCCGATGGGGTCGCCGCCATCAAGGATGTGCTGGCCGGGCAGCCCTAGAAAATCAGATTAAACATCCAGCCGACGATCAGAATACCTAGGGTGGCCGTGGCAACAAAGATGGCGATCAGGCGCGGCTTCATCACTTTGCGCAGCAATACCATTTCCGGGAAGGAAAGGGCGGTCACCGCCATCATGAACGCGAGGGCTGTTCCAATTCCCACTCCTTTACCAATCAAAGCCTCCGCAATCGGGATGGTGCCAAGCGCGTTGGAGTAGAGCGGCACACCGCACAATACGGCAACGACGACGCTCAGCGGATTGTCGCTGCCTGCATATTTTGCAAGGATTTCTTCCGGGGCCCAGCCATGGATCGCCGCGCCGATGGCGATTCCGATCAACAGGTAGATCCATATCCGTTTAAGGATGTCGGCCACGTGTTCGGCGGCATAGGCCAACCGCTCCTTCTGGCTCATATCCGGTTTTAATTTATTGAACGCCTCGCCCTTGAACGCCTCTTCTTCCAAATGGGCTTCGGGGTTGAATTTTCCAATAATAATCCCGCTCACCACGCCGATGAGCACGCCCATGGCCGCATAGGTGACCGCCACTTTCCACCCGAACGCCGCCAGCAGGATCGCGAAGGCCGCTTCGTTTACAATCGGCGAGGTGACCAGGAATGAAAAGGTGACCCCCAGCGGAATGCCGGCCTCGACAAATCCGATAAAGATCGGTACCGAAGAACACGAGCAGAAGGGGGTGATAATTCCGAGTAGCGAGGCCGCCACGTGTGCTTTCATTCCATGGATGCGTTCGAGCATCGCTTTTGTTTTCTGCGGCTGGAAATAGCTGCGCAGATAGGAGATGATGAAGATCATCAGCGAAAGCAGGATCAGGATCTTGACCACATCGTAGAAAAAGAAATGCACACTGCTGCCGAGCTGGGTTTCAACGGAGAGTCCGAAGAGCGCTTCGATCCCTTTCTCGATTAGATGGTCTAGCCAGAGGAACATGGATGGAATCCTTTAAATCGTGGTGTAGAGAAAATAGAGCCCAGCCAAAATCAGCACGGAGCCAATACCCGATTTTACATGCTGGGCGGTTTTAGTTTCACGGTTCCAGTCGGCAAAGTGCTTGGCGCGCTCAACCGAAGTTCCTGCGATGATCAACACGGCGCAGTGCCCCAAGCCATAGAGCGCCAGCAACGCGAATCCAAACAGGGTGTTGTCCGATGCCGTATTGAAGACGATCGCCAGAACCGGCGCAAGAAAGGCGAAGGTGCAGGGGCCTGAGGCGATGCCGAACAGCAGGCCGAGCAGGAGCGCGCCCACACTTCCTTTCGAGCTGACCTTCTCTTTGCGGGTTCCAAACCAAGGAATCGAAATGGCATCCATCAGGTGCAGCCCTATCAGAATAAACACGACGCTCATCAGGTAGCCGCCGATTGCGCCGGTATCGCCGGTCATGCGGCCGGCCATGGCCGTAACGATTCCAATCAGCGCCATGGTGATAAGAATTCCGAGGGCAAAGAGCGTCGAAAGACCGGCCGCATGCCGTGCGGTTTCAACCTTCTGGTTGTTCACATAGGCAATCAGCAGGGGGATGCTGGCCAGATGGCAAGGGCTGAGAATCACGCTGCAAATCCCCCAGACAAAGGCCGCAAGCAGGGCCGCTTCGGGCGAAGCGGCCATCGCATCGTTCAAGGTTTGGAACAGTTCATTGATCATGGAGTTCAATTCCCAGTTCCTTAAATTTAGCAACGATATCCCGTGCGGAAATAAAGCCCTGATGGCGGTATATTTCATATCCGTCGGCATCAAAGAAAACCTGCACCGGAATAATTTCGACACCATAGTCCATCGCGATCTGTTCGTGCTCCCACACATCGATGAAGTCGACTTGGAGACGACCTATATGGTTCATGCGAAGTTCTTCCAGTACGGGTTCGAGCATCGTGCAGGCGGTACACCCCTTCGATCCAAGATCCAGCAGGCGCGGCATTCCCTGAGTATGGGTAGGCAGGGGGGCGGCCGGTTCCTGCTTGCTTTTTTTCAAGAAAACCACACCCGCCACGGCGGCCAATACGATTAGGATGATCAAAATACGTTTCATGTCCATCGTCCTTGTTTTTTGTAGATCTGCGTCAGTTTTTCGAGGTCGGTGTCCATAATGGTCTTCAAACGAAGTTTATCCGCCTGGGTTTCCGTCGAGTTTTCCAGCGACTCAAAAATCCAGTCCAGCGTTTTCCACGCCCTGGAGTTTTTGTTGGGCAGGCGGTAGTGCATCCATCGTCCCTCCTTGCGACCCTCGACCAGTCCCGCCTGTCTCAAGATGGCTAAGTGCTTGGAAACGGTCGACGGGGCCAGTTGGAGCAACTCAATAATCCGACAAACGCATAACTCATGTCCTTGCAGCGCCATCAAAGCCCGCACCCGGTTTGGGTCGGAAATCGCCTTGGTTGTTTTAATGAATCTATTCATATATCAGACCACACTTCGTTAAATGACGAATTGAAGGTAGCATGATTTTGTTTGTTGGCAAGGGCATATGAGCCCATGTGTAGCTGGGCGTAAAACATTTGGGTTAGGGCTTGAACGGGAAAGGGTGGGGCATATAATCCCGAATTCGTTAAAATTAGGTGAAAATTATGGCCAAAACACTCTTTGATAAAATTTGGGACAAACACATCGTTAAGGATCTTCCGGGCGGTGAAGTATTGCTTTATATCGACCGTCATCTCGTCCACGAAGTGACCAGTCCGCAAGCCTTCGAAGGCCTGCGCATGCAGAACCGCAAGGTGCGCCATCCGGAGTTGACCTTTGCAACCGCCGACCACAACGTACCGACCGACAGTCGCACGGAAATCGTCGATCCTGTAGCCAAGACACAGGTAGATGCCTTGGCGCAAAACTGCGCAGATCACGGAATTACCTTCTACGGAATGGACTCCGAAAATCAGGGTGTTGTACACATCATCGGCCCCGAGCAGGGCATCACACTTCCAGGAACCACCATCGTCTGTGGCGACTCGCATACGGCCACCCACGGTGCGTTCGGCGGCATTTCTTTTGGGATCGGCACCTCGGAAGTCGAGCATGTGCTGGCCACGCAAACGCTTCGCCAGAAAAAACCGAAGCAATACAAAGTGGAGTTCAAGGGCCGGCTTCCGGTCGGCGTGACCGCCAAAGACATGGTTCTTGAGCTGTGCGGCCAGATTGGCACGGCGGGCGGAACGGGCTGTGCTTTTGAGTTTTGTGGCGAAGCCATTGAAGCCCTTTCAATGGAAGGTCGTTTGACCGTTTGCAACATGGCGATCGAAGCCGGTGCGCGGGCGGGGCTGATTGCTCCCGACCAAACCACCATCGACTATATCGTGGCTGAAGATCGTCCGTTTGCTCCGAAGGGTGCGGCGTTGGAAGAATCAATCGCCTACTGGAAAACACTCTATTCCGACGAGGATGCCACGTTCGATAAAACGCTCGTGATTGATGTTTCCAATCTTGAACCACAAGTGACCTGGGGTACGAGCCCCGGCATGGTAACCGGCATCAACCAAGCCGTCCCGGCGTTGGATGCCGTTGCGGAATATGCCCCCGAGGACGTTCGCGCTGCTCTCGATTATATGGGACTTGAATCAGGCATGAAGATGACCGATATCAAAATCGATACCGTATTCATTGGAAGCTGCACGAACGGCCGTATCGAAGACCTCCGAGAAGCCGCCAAGGTCATGGACGGCAAACAGGTTGCTGATGGCGTACGCGTGTTGGTGGTTCCGGGGTCCGAAAAAGTACGCTACCAAGCCGAGGCCGAACGCCTTGACCGCATCTTCCACGAGGCCGGTGCCGACTGGCGCTACGCCGGGTGCAGCATGTGTCTGGCGATGAATCCGGACAAGCTCAAGGATAAGGAGCGCTGCGCTTCGACCTCCAATCGAAACTTTGAAGGACGGCAGGGGCGCGGAGGGCGCACTCACTTGGTCAGCCCCGCCATGGCCGCCGCCGCGGCGATTGCCGGGAAATTTGTAGACGTAAGGGAGTTC
>JAOZKS010000033.1 GCA_029935255.1 Pontiella sp. | reverse complement strand
GCAGGTTGGTCGTATCCTTGTTGTAGGGCGTCGGCTCGCCGATGTAGTCGAAGCCCGTCCAGACAAACTCGCCGAACACCCATTGGAATTTGTCCTGCGCCGCGAATTCGATATCCGGATTGTTGGCCCATGGCGGCGCGGTAAGATCGTAGGAGCTCACTTGAAAACGTCCGCCCTGCCCCATTTTCTTGTTATTGGAAACCGGGAAAAAATATTCACCGCGCGAACTGACCGTGGAAGCGGTCTCGCTACCGTACAGGGGCCGCTCCGGATTCTTTTCGCGGAACTCGCCATACAGGTGCGGCTTGTAGTTGTACCCGAAGACATCGACGGTTTTCTGGAAGCCGTTAAAGCCAGATGCCGGCACGTTTCCTCCAAATGTGACCGGGCGGGTTTCGTCTTCGGAATGAGCAATGTCCGTCAGCATTTGTGAAACCGGAATATCCTTTGGAAACTTCAATTCGCGCACTTCGTTTCCGGTGCTCCACATCACGACGCTCGGGTGGTTGCGATCTCGGCGAACCATGGCGCGCAAATCCTTTTCATGCCAATCGGGGAAGTGGCGGGCATAGTCGTTGGCGGCCTTGCTCCTTTTCCAGCAATCGAACGCCTCCACCTGCACCAGCATGCCCATGCGGTCGCACAGATCCAGCAGCTCCGGCGCGGGCGGATTGTGCGCGGTGCGGATCGCGTTGCAACCCATCTCCTGCAGGATTTCGATCTGCCGCTCGATAGCGCGTGTGTTTATGGCCGAACCCAGCGGCCCCAGATCGTGGTGCTGGCAGACGCCGTTCATGCGCACCTTCTTTCCGTTCAGGAAAAAGCCTTCGGCCGAGTATTCGATGGAACGGATTCCGAAGCGGGTTTCAACCCTGTCCACAACCTTTCCGTTCTGCTTGACCGTGGTTTTGAGGGTATAGAGGTTGGGTGTTTCCAAATTCCACAGTTTGGGAGATTTCACGCCGAGTTCGCAACTCGCACCAACAGCACTCACGCCCGCCTCAACGATTTCGTGATGCACTTCAGTTTGGTCATCGGCACCGGCAACTTTGGCTTTAATGGATACCGTAGCGAATTCAGCAGATACCTCCGGCGTTGAAACGAAGATACCCCAATGATCGATATGCACCGGATTCGTTTTCACCAGCCTGACATTCCGATAGATCCCGCCGCCCGGGTACCAGCGCGAGGATTCAGGCTTGTTGTCGAGCCGCACGGCAATCGTATTTTTTCCTCCCGGCTTGATATGGTTTGTAAGTTCCAGCCGGAACGAGGAATAACCGTAGGGCCATTCCCCGACGTATTCGCCGTTCAGCCAAACTTTTGTATCGGACATCGCACCGTCAAAATCAATGAAGACCTTTTTCCCCGCGTCGGACGTTGGAACATCGAACGTCTTGCGATACCAGCCGATACCCGCCCAGGGCAGCTTACCGGTCCGGTTTTCCAGATCCGCACGAAACGGCCCCTCAATACCCCAGTCGTGCGGCACGTTCAGGACGCGCCAAGCCGAATGATCGAACGTCGCCTTTTCCAGCCCTTGCGGCTCTGCCCTCTCCGATCCGTCCGGCATTGCACCGAACCGGTCGAACCGCCACCCCTCGTTGAAATTAACCGCATTGCGCCCCTCCGACGCAAGCGTCGCCAGGAGTATCGCCGTCATCATCATCCATTTCTTCATTGCATTCCTCATACTTCCTATTTCACTAAACCACCGGAATAGGGATAGTGCACACTCTTCTTACCTTCCATTCCAAGGACCCTGTTCATGCGCTCGACCACTTCCGGATGCTGTCCTGCAACATCCGTGGTTTCATGCAGATCGTTTTTTAAATCGTAGAGTTCCGTTCTGTTTTTATTGTTATAACGCACAGCTTTCCAGTCGCCCTTGCGAACCGCCTGCCGAAACCCAGCGCGCTTTCCGTTCGCGGGCTGCAGTTCCCAATAGAGATGGTCGTGCTTTTTCTGCGGCTTCCCGAGCACGTCGGGCAGAAACGAAATACCGTCGGTCTGATCCGGCGTTTCGATGCCGGCCACCGCGGCCAGCGTCGGCATGATATCATAAAATATAGCGGGATGATCCGTCACCCCTTGCCGCGACTTCCCCTTCCAGTAGACGATGCCCGGGACACGCACGCCGCCTTCGTACATGTCGCGCTTGCAGCCCTTCAGTCCGTTGGAGCTGTTGAAAAAGGTTTCGTCGTGTTTTCCTTCGCCATGCGGTCCGTTGTCGCTGGTGAACAGAATGAAGGTATTGTCCAGCTCGCCCATGGCCTCCAGTTTATCGAGCAGGCGCTGGATCTGTTCGTCGAGCATAGTGATCCGTGACGCATGGCGGCGCTCGACCTCCGGCCATCCATGTTCCTTATAGCGCTCGGTCTCGCGGAGGAAAAACTCATGCGCGTGCGGACTGCGGTAGGACATGAACAGGAACAGCGGTTTGTCCGAATCGCGCTGTTCGTCCAGAAACTTCAATATAATGTCGGTGCGGAATTCATCCAGACAATCGTTTTTGGTGTAATCGTGAAAAATCTTATCCTCGCGGCCGTTCACCCAATGGTCGCGTTCATCGAACTCACCGCCCTCCGCCTTTGGGCCCCACTGTTCCTGCACGGCGAAGTCGAATCCCCGGCCGGATGCCCATGTGGTTGCATCCTGGGGAATTCCAAGGTGCCACTTGCCAATAAACGCCGTCTGGTATCCCGCGCCTTTCAGCATCTCCGCAATCGTGATCTCGCTCTTTTTCAACGCGACGCGGTCCCACGCCCCCTCGACCGGATAGAACCCCTTGTTGCCGCGGATCGTGGCGTGCCCCGCATGAATACCGGTCATTAAAACGCCCCGCGATGGAGAGCAAACCGAGGTTCCCGCGTAAAAGTCGGTAAAGCGCAACCCCTTCGCCGCCAAGGCATCAAGGTTCGGGGTTTTTATGATTTCCTGCCCATAGCATCCGAGCTCGCCATAGCCCAGGTCGTCGGCCAGCAAGATCAGGATATTGGGTTTGCGTTCCTCTTCGGCCGCCGGGGATAAACCCACGCCCAGCGCGCAAGCCAGCGCGATTATTTTGATCATTTTCATCAACGTTTCACTCCATCCTCAAGCAACCCCTTGCTCCCGGACTTCTTCGATAGCATCTCCGACTCAGTGGAAACTGCCTGCAACCAGAAAAATCTACCACGGTTCATCGCAAAAACCTACTGGAGGAATCTCTAGGTGGGTGGCACAAAAGGCAGGAACACCTCGCCGGGGCCGCCGTCGTTCACCGCACATGTAGCCGAGGTCCGGAACCGTTTTAGTTCCTTTCCGAGTGTCCGTCAAACTGGGGCTAGTCATAGTCGCGCATGGCTTCCCATTTGTCCGCACCCCATGCGGCCGGCTTGGGATAGGCGGCCGAATCCTGCTTCCAGATGTCTCGCATACGCTGAACCCGTTCGGGGAATTTATCGGCCAGGTTGTTTTGCTCGCCGGGATCTTCCACATAGTCGTACAGCTCATAATGCGCGGGAATTCCATCCACCGCATCCTTGTAGAGGTCGGGAATGGTTTCCGAGACATAGCGCAAAACATAGCGGTCGTCCGCAACCATATAGCCCGACGGCGCCTTTTCGCGCGAAACATTATGGGAAAAGAACGAGGTATAGCCATTGAACGCCCACACGCGGGCATGAATACCGCCGATCGCCAAATGGTCGCGCACCTGCGCTTTATCGTCGTTCAGGATCTGGGGCAGCAGCGATTTCCCGTCGAGCCCCTCCGGCACGGTTCCGCCGGCGGCATCGACAAGCGTCGGAAGAATGTCGAGGGTGGAAACCAGCTGATCCTTTTCCAGCGAATTTTTGATCTGGGCTGGCCAATAGAAAAAAAGCGGGACGCGGAAACCGCCCAGGTTCAGCATCCCCTTGTGCCCCGAATACGGCGCGTTGCCCGGCAGGGGCGAAGCGGCGCCTACCGCGCCGCCGTTGTCGGAGGTGAATACAAAGAGCGTATTTTCGGCTTCGCCTCTCGATGCAAGAAACTCCTCGATCCGCCGGACACCTTCATCGACCCCGAACACGTGGGCATAGAAGTTATCGAGGTCATAGACGCCTGAATCAAATCGTTTGAAATAGTTGCCCGGCGCCTTGGGCTTCAGCGGATGGTGCGCGGTATGGTAGTGCAACTGCACATAGAAGGGCTTCTTTTCATCCAGGCTCTTCTTCATGAACCGCATCGCCTTTTCAGTGAAGACGTCGGTGTTGTATTCCTTGATCGTGCCCGCGTGGGAAAAATCCTCCCAGACGTTTTTGGCGTTGTAGTAGATACACTCCCACATATTGTAGCCGAAATAGTAGTCGAAGCCGTTGTTGAGTGGATGGTCCTTGGGAACAACCGAACCCGGATAGCCGGCATCCTTCAGCTCCTTCATGATTTCCGGATATTCTTTATCCACCCTCCAGAAGCTGTACTTCTCCGGATTCTCGATGCCGTGCTTTTCGAGATAGCGCTGCACCATGTCGCGGTCACGCGAACCCACATGCCACTTGCCGATGTGCGCGGTGGCATAGCCGCGTTCCTTCATCCGTTCCGCGAGGTGCGAGTTGGGTTTCAGGCCGTGCGCCTCGGTGTCGATGTTGCGGTAGATGCCCCAGCGGTTTTGCAGGATGCCTGTGGCCACGCCGATGCGCGACGGCGCACAGAGGTTGCTACAGGCAAAGGCGTTGTTGAACCGAACGCCCCTGTCCGCCATGCGGCTCAACGTCGGCGATGCCTTCTTCAACTGCTTGAACGCCTGCTCCGGCGTATATTCGGCATGTTCGGCAACATGCGCCAAAAACTTGGGATCGCAATCCTCAACCGTCAGCCCGCGCGAAAACGCCTCTAACTGGGAATAGCCTAAATCGTCGAGCATAATAAAGACGATGTTTGGCTTCTCCGCAGCAGCTCCCGATGCAATGCATCCGGCGATTGCCGCCAAGCCCCCCCATTTCCTTAAAAGCCGACTCATATACCTGCCTCCTTTTCTTATTTTCCTGAACGCTTCTGATACATGCTCTGCGCCTCTTTTTTGGCTGCGGCCGCCTGCGTGGCATAGGGACGGTCAACAATGCTGACGAAACCGATCCGGTAGTTTTCGCCGTCGTAGCGCCCGGTGGTCACGTGGTCCGCCCATTGGAACCAGTGCGCACCGACAAAGTTGGGATGGTTGAGAACCTCGCTCACATACGCCTCGTACAGCTCCGCCTGATGGTCCAGATCCATGGCGGGAATCAGCCCGTTGCCCCAAATGCCGTGCGACCCGGTTCCATAGTGGAATTCACCGATCAGCCAGGGGCGGTCCACGTCCATAGGGGCATCAAAACCCGCAGGAGAAACCTTGTAGATGTTGAAACTGACCACATCGCAATAGCGCGATGCGACGCGCTGGACGAGCGGGTTGGCCTTTCCATAGACGGCACCGTGAAAGCGGCAACCCAGATAGAGATGCCCCGGCAGATATTCCTGTAGCGCGGCGGCGCACTTGGAAAAATAGGTGTCGGCATGATGGTCCATGCAGGCCGTCATGTCCGCCCAGAAAACCTCCTGGCCCTTGATTTTTCCGGCCGGTTTGCGGATGGCGTCGAAAGAGACGAACCCGGTTCCCCATGCCTTGTTCAGCGCCTCGATGCTTCCATATTTCTTTTTCAGGAAATCGATCATGCCTTTCTTGGCCGGCACGGATGAATCCTGGTCAATAATCTGGAATACCAGCCGAAGGCCGTTGCTCCAATGCAACTCGTTGTCGATAAAAACGCCGAGATTCCATGGATCGCCCTTGTATTTTGCGCCCAATGCCTTCAACTCAACATGGAGCCCCTCCTCGAACTCGGCGGAAAATGGATCGGGAACCTTGTTGATCGAACCAATGCTTTGCTGTCCGGGGTGGATGATGAGCGTGTAGGGCACGCGCTGCTGGCCCTGAACCGATTCCATCGGCCACGCGCCGCACGTATTCAGCCCCCACTCCAGCATACGGCCGAGACAGACCGTCGTGTGGTCGGCAATCCAATCCTCGCCATACTTTTTCTTCAGGTTGCTGTAGACATAATTGAAGACCACCTCGCCCTCTTCCAGCTCGCGGTCGTCCGCAGTCCACAGGCGCGGATCCTTGTCCGTGCTCTGCGGCGGGAAAAACTTTTCGCGGCCGGCGATCAGTGTCGATTCGCCGAAGCCCACGCCCGTTACGCCGAGCGACCAGAACAGGTACCCTTCCGGATCGACGAACCACCATTTGCCGTCCACTTTTTTCGTGTAGAAGCGGCCGCTCGCCTCGAAGCGCGGGCCGTTCAGCCACCCGCCATATTTGCTAAAGCCCGGCAGCGCCTTGTTGGAGGAATACTTCGCCAAATCCCTTTTGCCATCCGCGGGCAGCTCGGCCATATCCATGACCTTCCCTTCCCATTGTTCACTCACCAGCTGGCCTGCCTCGTCCACCAGCGGCTGCGGCAGATCGTCGGGGCTGGTTTTTCCAAGCACATATTCCCCGGACCCTTTCGGCAGTGAAAACCTGATCGTATTGCCCTTTCCCTTCAGGCCGCTCCAGATCACCGTGAGATCGACCTGCTTGATTTGGTCCGCATCCACATAAATCCACTTGCCCTGATAGCCCGGCAGCGCCTTGGTCCTGCTGAAATATTTTTTCCACGGCGAGCTGTCCGGCAGGGCGGCCCGGAACATCAGCAGGCTCAATTCACGTTTCTGTCCCGCATCCAGGAAATAGCGGCAGTCGATCTGCCGCATCGAATTGCTCAAATCGCTCGTTGCCTTGAGCCGGACTTCCACCCGTCCGCCGGTATCATTTTTCGCGTCAACCGCGATATGGCTGAACGCCGAAAGATCCAGCTCGTCCCCGGTATAGTTCAGCACGAGCGTCCCTTTGCCCGATTCACCTTTCAGCTTTAACTCAAACGGTCCGGCATTCGTCTTTCCGAGTTTGCAATCCCCATTCGCGATCACCTTCGGTTGCGCCCCAAAGCTGGCCGAAACCATAAGAGATGCCATTCCTAACATTGCCGTCTTTAAATTCATTGCACTTTTCTCCATTTACTGGCCTTTGTTCTTTCTCAAAATCAGGGATTGAACCGCATCCATTTTGACCGAGCCCTCGATGGTCGACCGCGTCAGCAGATCAAAATATTCGCCTTCCGGCAGGGTCACTTCGACAGGTTCATAGTTGTGGTTCATGACGAAAAGATAATCATTCTCTTCGTTTGAACGAATAACGGCCTCGACGTTTTCCGGAGCATCCAGAACCGGCATCACGCCCTGCTCTGCGCAGACCTCTTTCAGGAACCGCTGCATAAATGCATTATCCGGCAGCGTCGCAACATAATAGGCCTTGCCCTTGCCGTACGTGTTGACCGTCAGCGCCGGCGACCCCTTAAAGAAATCGCTTCCGTATTCCGCCAACGCCTCGGCCGTGCCGAGCTGCAGAATATCGCACCACAACCGCGACTCAAACTCCCCTTCAATATTCGGCAGCGTGCCGTTCATGACGAGGCTGTTGTTGATGTAGGGCTTCATCGCCTCGAACTCTTCCACCCTCAGTCCGAGCAGATCGCTGAGCGGACCGGGATAGCCGCCTTGGAACACTTCGTCGTTTTCGTTCACAACACCGCTGAAGAAGGTGGTGATGAACGTGCCGCCTTCGGACACAAACTTTTCAACCGACTCCTTGAAGCCCGGCTTGATCATGTAGAGCAGCGGTGCAACGACAACCTTGTATCTTGAAAGGTCGCGGTCCACGGGAACAACATCGGTGGTGATATTCTGCTCGTGCAACGGGAAATGGTAGGCCTGCAGGTTTTCAAGATAGTTGAGCAGCGCCGTGGGGCCCGGCGTAAACTCGCAGGTCCACCAGTTGTTGTAGTCCAGCACAATGGCGATGTCCGCCTGCACATCGCTCCCAACGATTTCCTTCAGGTCCGGAAGCTCGTTGCCGAATTCGGTCATCTCGCGGAAGACGCGGGAGTTTTCGCCGATATGCGGCACCATGGCGGAATGGAACTTTTCCGAGCCGTGGACAGACGCACGCCACTGGAAAAAGAGGAAGCTGTCGGAACCGCGGGCCATGCCCTGATGGCTCCAAAGGCGCATCACGCCGGGCTTCTTGTTTACATTGGCCATGCGCCAGTTGACCTGACTCGGCGCCTGCTCCAGCAGGACAAAAGGCTGGTCTTTCAACCCGCGCATAATATCGTGGCTGAGCGCCGCTTCGCCCGGATGGTTCGTCGTCTTGGGATCGGGGAAGGAACTGACCGAAATGAAGTCGATCATGTCGGCCCATGCATGGTAGTCGAGCAGTTTGTATTCGTAGAGGAAGTTAGTCGTAATCAGCACATCCGGCGTGACCTCGCGCAGAATATCAATCTCCGCTTTCGCCACCTCCATGTAGCACTCGTTGGTAAAACGCTTCCATTCGAGCAAAAGGCTGGTGCTGTGCTGGTGGGCCGTCTTCATCGGCGGCGTCAGCTCGTCCCACTCATAGATATTGTTGCCCCAGAAATGGAGCCCCATGGTCTTATTCAGATTTTCGCACGTTCCGTATTTCGCCTTGCACCAGTCGCGAAACTTATTGATCGTGATTTCGCTGAAATCCTGGCCGACCATTTGGGATAGTTCGTTGTTCACGTGCCACATCGCCAGCGCCGGGTGGTCCTTATAGCGCTCGGCCAGCTTGCGCACCAGCGCCGCGCTGAGCTCGCGGTATTTCGGGCTGTTCGGATTGAAGCACTGGCGCGAACCATGGTTGAACCGCGTGCCGTTTTCATCGACCGGCAGGATTTCCGGATAGCTCTTCGCCATCCACGCGGGGGTCGAAGCCGTCGCCGTTCCGAGGTCGGCAACAACTCCGTTGGCAGCCAGCGTGTCCATGATCTCATCGAGCCATCCAAAGGTCCATGCATCTTCGCGGGGTTGCAGCTGCCCCCAAGTAAAGACATTGATGGTGACCATATTGACGCCCGCCTTTTTCATCAGGCGCATGTCCTCTTCCATCACCTCTTTGGGGAAGTGCTCGGGCGTGTAGTCGCCGCCAAAGTAAATATGGGGTAGTACAAATTTATTCATTGGAATTAAACCTCGCCCCGAATTTCTTCGAGTTTCTTACGGTTCTCCTCCGCTTTTTCCTTCGTGAGGGGATAGAACTTCATCACGATGAAACAAATCAAAGCAGGAACGGCCGCGCCGATGCACATGGAAAGACGCATGCCCATGAACGTTTCAGGAGACTGAGCCGCCTCAAGTGCCGCATCGAACCCGATCATTCCAAGCAGGATGCCGGCAAACGCCCAGGCAATCGCAATGGCCAGCTTGGTCGACAGGCCGAACAATGCGCCGAACATGCCTTCGTTGCGATGGCCACGCCGCAGTTCGTCGTCGTCGCACACATCCGCAATCATCGCCTGCATCACGGTGCCGATTCCAATCCAGAACAGACCCCCGGTAAGGGGATCCAGCCAGATCCAGAACTGGTTGCCGGGTTGATAGATGAACCAGCGCAAAACCGCATTAATCATCATCAGAAGGTAGACAAACTGAAGCGCCCGAACCTTCGTCGCCTTTTTGCATAGGCCGACAATGATCGGGATGCCGACAAAGCCCATGGTTGCATAGCCAATGGTAACGATCAGCTTCCAGAACGAGCCGGCGGCCACGTTGCCTTCGAACATGTAGTAGACAAGCAGATAGTAGTCCATGCAACTGGCGAACATACCGGCGAACATGGTGCAGATGGAAAGACCGCACAGAATGGCGAACGGCTTGTTTTGGAATGCAATGCCCGCAGTTTTCCAGAAGGGTTCCTTCTTTCCCTTTTGTTCCCGGATGTTCAGTTCGTAGTACCGTTCCTTGCCGAAGATGGCCGGAAGCGATCCAAAAACGGCCATGCCCAGCGCCGCATAAATGGCCGTAACGATTTGGATGCCCTGCACCTGACTGGAGGCGAATTTCCAAGTCACCAGCATGGTCGCCAGCGGAATCACCGCCTGATACAAAAGCTCGCCGGTTTTCGACCAGAAGGTCACGAACCCCTGAATCGAGGTGCGCTCATCATAGTCCGGCGACATTTCATACGTCAGACTGATGAACGGCACCGAGAAGATGGTGAAGGAGGTGTAGAACAACAGGTTGGTCACAATGAACCAAGCAACCTTGGCATGGTTGCCCCACCCGACAGGAACCATCCAAATAGCACCGAAAGTCAGGCCCATCAGAAGGGCGCCGAGCAGAATAAAGGGCCGCCGACGTCCGAACTTCGAGCGAAAGTTATCCGAAAAGCTGCCCATGAACGGATCGGTGAAGGCATCCCAAATGCGCGGAATCATCAACGCGATGCCCAGCATGGCCGTCGGCACGCCAAGGATCATGTTGTAGAACGGCATCGCCAGCGCATTGACGCTGTTGTTGCCGAGAAAGATCGGCAGCCCCCCCGTGCCCACGGAAAACTTTTCTTTAAAGGAGAGCTTTCCGCTTTTTTCCTTGGCGGAGCTTTCCTGCGGAGCTTCATTGTTTTCATTCATGGTTTTCCCCTGTTCTCTTAGATCTCGTCCCCGTCAAAATCGAACCACTGCGATGCGTTGGCCTCGAGCGAAATCGTTTTGGAACGGCCGCTGCCATCGACAATCTCCGTCGTCTGCGGCTCGTCGGAATTATTGATCGCGATATACTTTCCAGTCTCCGGATAGCCCGCGATTTCGGTCTCGATATTGGAGGAGAACCATTTCTGTTTCATCTCGCCTTCGCGGCCTGCGGCGAACCAGATGGCGCGCTGCAGCAAGCGGTTCTGCTCGGCACCGAGCTCGAAACCGGCGAAGTATACGCCGCGCCCTTTTCCGAAGTCGTTGGTCGCGATGGTCACGCTGTCTTCGTCGTCCTTCGCCACAATCTGCGTTGATTCGAGAATCGGGTAGATGGTCTGGACATGCTTACCGAGAGCCGGATTGGTGCTGGACAGGTCTTCCGCGATAAAGTGGCCTTCCGCGATGTCGGTCGGGATGACCTTCTTGCAGTCATTGGATAGACCGTATTCCTTCTGCACGCCGAGAACGTCCCACAGCTGATAAAACGCGCCGCCATTTTCGTGGGCCGTCGGATCAAGAAGGCCGACAAAACCGCCGCCGTTATCCACAAATTCGCGGATGGAGGAAACCACCCTCGGGTCGGTCCAGTTTTCACCGCCGCTCCAGGAGGTGCCGGCCAAACCGAAGTTGAGGATGCAGCCGAATTCTTCAGGAACACCGCCACGGATATCGTCGAAGCTGATCCACTCGATATCGAACGGCTGGCCGGAGAGCGATTCCGTAATCCCGCCAAGCGGCCACGACTGGTCGAAGCCCCATGAACGATCGCGTCCCCAGGCGTTCAGGATGCCCACCTTAAACTGTGCATTCTGAACCGGTGTAAACTCGGTGTTTTCGCAAAGCGTATAGTATTCCTTGGTCTGGCACTCCAGGTAGTCGATGAAATCGGGATACTTGATCGCCAGATCCAGATAGCCGCCGTAACCGATCCGGTGAACCAGCTTGCGCAGCATCGCACGGCGGATCCACATCCAGTATTTTTTACAATCGCGAACCGGGTCACCACCTTCCTTAAAGGTGGGCTCGTTGAGCAGATCGACCTCGAAGAAATAGGGATAGAAACGAAGCTCCTTAACCAGATTGCCCGGCACATCGGCCACGCGGCGCACTTCGCGGCCGTTGATGCACGGGCCGATGATGCCGTCGTAGCCGATCTCCTGGAACGCGGGCTTATAGGGCTCGGTGCCGATCCAGTGGTCGCAGTAGAACAGGATCGCTTTCTTGTCGGCATCATGCACCTGCTTCACACAGCTTTTGGCCCAGTCGACCATGAATTCGTGAACAAACTCGATCCAGTCGAGGTAGGCCCTGGTCGGCACGCGGTCGGTCGAGTTGAAGTAGCCGTCATCGATGAGGTCGTTGGGACGAAGGCGGTAGCCCTTCTTCTCTTCAAATTCGTCGAGGGCCTGGGCCGACATGCAGTCGAGGTAGCCGTACCAATCCTGATAGAGCGTTTCGCTCTTCGGATTCGTGATGATCGGAAACTGGTAGGCCATGGAGGTGAAACGAACCCAGTCGGTATTCGGATGCGTTTCCAGCCACTTGTCCATGAACTTCGCGATATGCTCGCGCGTCTCTTTTTTACGCGGGTCAATGCCCGACTGATGCGGCGCATCGCCCCAGTCGTTCGTAATGTGGTTGTACATCGAAGTGGTTTCCCAAACCTGATAGACGAGGAAGTTTACGCTGTAGACGTTCCACTTTTCACAGTTTCGAACGGTTACGATGCCATCGGCGTAGACCCAGTCAGCGGTCGGAACGATTTCGCCCGTCGTGCGGTTGACCACTTCCCAATACTTCTTGCAGTCGTTGATCTCGTCGATGCGGAACTGCTCTTTCGAATAGCGGGCGAGAATGTCGATTTCCATCGTGGTATCGCGGGCCGTCTGCGGAGTCGAATATAGATATTTCTGCTGGTTGTCCTCCGGATGCGCATCGTTCCACTCCTGGTCTGCGCGGATCAAGCAGAGCGTTGAATAAATGTCATAGCCGAGTTCTGTAATCGATTCCGAAAGCACCGTGCCGTCCGAATCGCGGAACGCGTCCGCGCCCCAGCGTTTCGCCAAATCCAAAACCACCTCATCCATGCCCGCCTGCGCCGGCAGGGTGAAACCGCCCTTTTTCGCGTGGATCTTTTCGCTCATCTTCAAACTCCAACTAGCTAACCATTAAATATCGGACTGCCTACGCAGGCGTACGCCTCTCTCTGAAAGCAAGCAAGATGACATCCCGCATTGCGCATGTCCATTTCTTTTTTTATTTTTTTACGCCATTTCGGCATGCCCATAAGTTATGCATCTAATACCCCTGGACACATAATATACGTGGCTAGCTGATTGACTCAAATTCCCCTGTATATAGTAGTAAGGGGGGCGGAAAATCTTAAAGTACCGCAAAGGAATGCAACCGCAGAATACG
>JAOZKS010000253.1 GCA_029935255.1 Pontiella sp. | reverse complement strand
TGAGTTGGTGGTTGATTGGTTTCTCGCTCATCGCGGCCAATATTTCGGCCGAGCAGTTTGTCGGCATGTCGGGGCAGGGTGCAGGGCTCTATGGCCTTTCCGTTTCCAGCTGGGAATGGATTGCCGCGATTACGTTGGTGGTGGTGGCCTTTGTGTTGTTGCCCTACTTCCTGCGCACGGGGATCACGACCATCCCTGAATTTCTTGAGATGCGCTACAACCACTGGGCGCGTCTGTTCATGACCCTTTCCATGATGCTGATTCTGATTGGTGTCAGCCTGATTGGCGTGATCTACGCCGGCGCACTCACGCTCAAGGAGCTGATGGTTTCCTATGATGTTACCCTTTCGCTGACCGGTTCCTGCTGGGCGCTGGGAATCATGGCGGCCATCTATGTGGCCATCGGCGGACTGAAAGCCTGCGCATGGGCCGACCTGCTTCAGGGGTCGGCGCTGATTGTGGGCGGCGGTATTATCACCTACTTCGCTTTCGACGCACTCGGGGCCTCAAACGTGGCCGATCTAGTGACCTCATCCGGCGCGGCGGCTACGGTGGATCAAAGCGCAGGCGTAATGGAAAAGTTCAATGCACTCAACGAGCCTGCCATGCACATGGGAAGCAATCCAACCATGCCTTGGGGAATCTTGGTGATCGGTATCTGGATTCCAAACTTTTATTACTGGGGCCTCAATCAATACATCACCCAGCGAATCCTCGGTTCGGCCTCTCTTGCGGAAGGACAGAAAGGGTTGGTGCTGGCCGCAGGGCTGAAATTGGTGATTCCGTTTGTCATCGTGATTCCCGGCATCATCGCCTTCAACCTCTATAGCAAGGATATGGAAAAGAATGCGGGCGATCAGCTGGCGGCCTACGAGCAGGCGGTGGAGAACCCCGCCACCGTCCAAGTTTTTAAGTTGGAAGACCGATGGCTGGAAGGAAACCCTGAAAAAGCGGCGGAAATCGAAGCCTTCAATGCTTCTGTCGAGGCTCGCGTGGGTGCGGATTCCGTGGAAACCGTCGAGGTTCATCCCTATAAATACGACTCGGCACTGGGTCTGTTGATCACGAGGCTGATTCCACAAAACAAAGGAGTTCTCGGATTCGTCATCGCGGCTTTGCTTGGCGCGATTGTGTCGTCGCTGGCCGCCGTGCTCAATGCGGCATCCACCTTGCTGACGATGGATGTGTATCACCGCTACATCGGGCGCGATGCCTCGCAGTTCAAACTCGTCACCACCGGTCGTATCTTCATTGCGGTCTTTGTGGTGGTGGGATGCGTGCTTGCGCCGATGCTACAGAACAACAAAAGTATCTTTGAATTCATTCAGGAATTCCAAGGGTATGTTTCCACAGGCATCTTAGCGGTATTCATCTACGGACTGCTCAATCGCTCCTCTGGAAAATGGGCCGGCGTGATTGGATTGGTCGCCAATCCGATTGTCTACTTTGTTCTTTCCAAGATGATCTGCCCGGATATGCACTTCTTGTACCGCATGTCGTATTCGCTCGGCGCGGTGCTGCTCATCCTATTCGTCTACGGCCTGATCTGGAAGAAGGAGAAAGTGGTCTTTGCGCACAACACCACGATGGATCTAACGATGTCCAAGGGGGCACTGATCAGCGGGCTGATCATTTGCGCGCTCACCGTGGCGCTCTACGTGATCTTCTGGTAGCACGCCCGCCGGAAGAAAGAAGAAAGGCGCTCCTCGCGGGGCGCCTTTTCTCGTTCCAGAGCTTGGAAGCTATTCAGTCCAAGGTGCGGTTACACGGTAGAACTTGTTGGTTTGCGCCGACATGTTATTGGTCTGCCAGTTGAGCGGGCCAAGCACAGTTGCCTCAACATCGACCCAGATGTTGGTCGTGAGGTTGGTGGAACTTTGCATCTGGTAGAGAATGTTGTTTTGTGAGAGCCATTCCACCTTCGCCACGGTGTTCGAGACGAGGAAGGTCAGGTTGGTGATGACCAGGTTGGTGGGTTGCGGTTGGAAGAGATCAACCGTATAGTCTTCCACCTCGCCATCCGAGGCGGCTCCGGTCGGGAAGAGTCCACCTGCACTGGAGATCCGGAATCGGGCAAACGTTGGGCCGAGCGTCGCAGGTTGCGGAACCGGGAAGGTTATGTTCGCATTAAGCCCAGGCATCAGCGGAAGCGAGATGCCGCCAAACAGATGTTCGGGTGCAAGCCAAGTGCCATCGGCATCAAAGTCGATCCACGCATCCAGCATACCGCCAGAGACACCCGCCACCACATTGATCGTGGCGTTTGACCCCACCACAATCTTGCCCACAAAGGTGACACCGTCCTCGTCGTCGAGGATTGTGAGGTCATCGAGATCCGCAGCCGAAGGCTGTCCGTCGGGCTCGGCATCGATCACTGCCCCCAGCACAACACCGGCCACGATAGTGTGGCGAGCTCCTGTTGGAAGTACGGTTTCGGGCACATAGGGTGCATCGCCAAAGTCAAGCCCCTGCGGCGGGAGGTGTTCGATTTCGACCACATGGTCCTCGACCTCGCCATCGACCGCAAGGCCGGTATAGCTTGCCACACCGGCGGTGCTGGCACGGAAGCGGGAAAAGGTGGTTGCACCCTGCGATGCCGAAACGGGTACTGGATAGACCAGCGAGTTGGTTCCGGGAGTCAGTGGCTGACCGGAGAAGATCTGCTCGCCGGTATCCGCCCAGTCGCCATCGGCATTAAAGTCCATCCACGCATCCAGCGTGCCGGGGGCAGAGGCCAGCACATCGACCTGCGCGTAACCACCGGGTTGGATCAACGAGGTGAAGAACACGCCATCCTCGTCGTCACCCATCGAGGGGTAGAGCAGGTCGATGTCGTCGCCCATCGCCATGGGTTCAGGTTGTCCGTCCTGTTCGGGGTCTGCGATGGCGCCTATGAACAGCGGGCCGAGCAGATGGTGCGCACCATTGTTAGCGGCGAGCGTCGGATAGGGCCGGTCGGGGGCATCGCCCCAGTCGATCGGCAAGGCATCTGCGATGTGGACCAAATAGTCCTCCACTTCGCCGTCATTGGCGAATCCGGTTGGTGAAAGGCCGCTCGTCGTGCTGAGCCGGAACCGTGCAAAGGTCGGACCGGCAGTCGCCCCGATTGGAATGGGGAAGGTGAGGACGGTGGGAGTGGCCAGACCATTGAAGGATACTGGCTGGCTGACAAGGATCTGTTCGGCCGCCCCCCAGATGCCGTCATTGTTGAAATCGATCCATCCATCGAGGAATGCAAATCCCGAAGCTGCGGCATTGACCCCTGCGTATGCGGTGATCTGCGCAATGGTTCCCGGATGGAGTGCCGGGGTTGCAAACACAATGCCGTCTTCATCGGCCAAGTTGTTTAGGTCGTCGCCGGTGGCATTTGCATTGGGTTGCCCGTCCGGTTCACCATCAATCAGCCATCCCATCCGCAACACCAGAGGCGATCCGCCTGCAATGAGGTGGTGTGCACCCCCGCTGGAGGACAAGGTTGGATAGGGCCGGTCGGGGGCATCGCCCCAGTCGAACGCATCGATCTGAAGTTCGTAGTCCTCGACTTCGCCATCCGGTGCCGGACCAGTGGGCGGAAGTCCTCCTACTGAACTGAAGCGGAAGCGCGCGAAGGTCGAGGCCGTTGGCAGGGCCGAAGCTGGCACAGCGATATTTATGGTATTGACCCCGGCGGCCAAGGCGAAGGTTCCGCCTTTCAATTGTTCTCCGGGATCCGCCCAATCACCGTCAGCGTTATAGTCGATCCATGCATCCATCTGGCCGGGCATCGAGGCGGTAATGGAAAGAGTTGCCTGCACACCCGGAACGAGGCGTGAGGTAAACACCACGCCGTCCTCGTCAGCTAGGTTGGCGAGATCGTCCCCCATTGCAGCTGCATCGGGTTGGCCGTCGAGTTCAGCATCGATGATTGCACCAAGGAACAGGCCTGCCGCGATGAAGTGGTTCGCTCCGTTGTTGGCGGCGAGCGTGGGATAAGGCTGGTCGGGAGCATCGCCCCAGTCGACTTCTGGCTCCTCTTCCTCGCCGTCGATGATGAAGGCGAGGTCGAGCGATTCCCCGGTGAAGGGATCGATCAGCTCATTCCATAGGGAGGAATCGTCTATGGGCAGGTCGGCCCAAACAGCATCGTCATTCCAATGGTTGGTGGTTGTTTTCCAGCCCCACATAATAGGTTCTTCTTGCGGGCTGTCCGTCA
>JAOZKS010000634.1 GCA_029935255.1 Pontiella sp. | reverse complement strand
CCGCTATCCGGAAGGGGTGCGCGAAAACGGAATGTATTCGCACGGGGTCCAGTGGCTGACGCGCGCCTGCCGTCTGCTGGCCGAGCGCTTCGCGGCGCAGGGCGACAACGAGACCGCGCAGCATTATCGCGACGCGTGTTCGCGGATCTGGTACAAGGTTTCCGCGATTTCGCATGTGACGAAGGAAGAGATCGAGATCTATGGTGGACAGCCGAACAAGCAGTGTGCCGACTATCTGACGAAATACGACCAAGGCCGCATGATCTGGAACGGTTACACCGGCGCCGCCGCGTGGATGCTGCGCCAGGCCTGCGAGTCGGTGATCGGCGCAACGTTGATCAATAATGAAGTGATCATGCCCACCGATCTGGATGTGGCGCGCGGCGATCTGAAGATCAAGCGTCTGGAACGCGATGTGAGCAAGAGTCCCTTAACGTAGACGAGGCTTCCAGCCTCGTTGTGATGGAGTAAATGAATGAAAATATTAATGATGGCAGTGTTGATCGGTTCCCGCCAATACGTCCGAGCCAAGTCCTAAATCGGTAAACTGCATGATAAATTGCTCCAAGTGTTGAATTCGGTAATTAAACAGATTGCTGCCCAGCACTCACTCTTAATGACCGGGAAGTAGGATCGAGGGCCTTGCCCGGCGAGGGGATGGGATGGGGGCGCGGGGGAAGGGATTACTTTATGCTGTGATTTTGTAGGGCTGAAACGGTTGACGAAGGAGACCTTTCATGCCGTTCGGTGGGCGGGGCGACAGCCTCTGGGCAGCGTTCCATACATCGGAAAATTCAGACGACTAAAGTTCTACCCATCGCCGTACTCAGAATTTGCTGGACACCAACATCAAAGGACCCTTCTGATGACCCTTCTGATGAAAGGGAAACGCCGAGAGTCATTTTCTGGAGAGGGAATAAGACTTCACGACACCGTTGAAGCCGAACGGCTTGTAAATACGTTTATGGGAAAGATGAAGCTACGCGATCAATATCAACCTTTAACGTGACTTCCAAAAAAATCAGACCGATTCTACTTTTGCTTAATGACCCTTTCCCCCCTTTCCTAGAAATGGAAGCCAGCGGTATTAATCTTAAGGGGTATGCACTTTACTCAACCGTCTACCACATCTTGTTTTTTACCACCAA
>JAOZKS010000252.1 GCA_029935255.1 Pontiella sp. | reverse complement strand
GCCTCTTTGCATCTTGCGTTGAAGAATACCGAAGCTGAAATATACGGGGATGTTTCTGAAATGGGTATCCGTCAGCTCCGCGTGATTTGCAGGCCGGTTTCGGAGAGGGCAAAGTTGACGAAACGCGCGCCGGGGTTGGGCGGGCGGGCTTCCAGGCGTTGCTCGATCCGGACGGCCGCATCGGCATCGTTGGCGATCATGAAGAGATATCCCCCGCCCCCCGCTCCGAGCAACTTGGCGGCCGCCAGGTCGTCAGCCGCATCATCAAGAATCTGCTGCACTTCCGGGGTATTGGTTCCGGGGTCGAGCTCGTTGTTGAGCGTCCAGCTCCGGCGTACCGCTTCGGCAAAGTCCTCGAAGTCGTTGCGCTGAATGGCATCGAAACAAAATTCGGCATTGCTTCCAATCTCGCGGAGTACCGCCAGTCGCTCTCCTGAATTCAGGAAAATCCCCCGAACAATATCCCCAAGGATATCGTGCGCAACACGGGTGATTCCAGTGTAGTAGAGTAGCATGCGCGCTTTTTTCGGCCCTTGGAAAAAACGGGAAGGCAACCAACGGGCCACTGGAACCTGCTCCAGTCCCGGTACGGTTTCGATGAACTTGACCCCCGGGAGAACACCACCCACCTGATCCTGCCACCCCCCCCCGCTCGTCAGCATCTGTTCAAGCGCCACGGTTCGTTGTGTGATCTCAACATGATCCCATTTCAAGTCAGCAAAATCGGAGAGCACGCCAAGCAACGTGGCGGCCAGCATGCTGCTCGTTCCCAGCCCGGAACCTTTCGGGATGGCGGCGAGCATGGAGATTTCGACCCCGCCGCCCATCGCCGTGAGCTGTTCTTCCAAGGATTGGAAAGCCCCCCCATTAAAGTCCGGGTGGAATCCCGCCAGAGCGAAAGCCGCACGAGCGAGCGTGAAGCCGCTGCCCAGCTGGTCGTATGCCCGGACATCGTCGTAGGTTTTCAGCCGTTCCGCCAATCCGAGATCGATGGAGCGAATCATCAGTTCGGGCGAGGCGGTTCTGCGGGCGAAAACCTGAATGGGCGGCTGTCCATTCAGTTCAACCGCAATGTTCAGCACCCGTCCGCCATGCTCTAAACAATAGGGCGGTGTATCCGTCCAGCCCCCGGCAAAATCAAGCCGTATCGGACAGCGGCCCCACACAATCTGATCCTCGAATAAGGAACAGCACGGCTTGACGGGCTGTTGCTTGTACCGATCCATAATCAGATTCCGCAGAACCAAAAAAGCCTCCTTCTCTCGCTCCGGCCAGGCCTCGTCACCGCGGCGGCGACATACGGCGGCCCGGAACATAAGGTCGTGCAGGGCAATCAGCGGGTTCCGAAGGCGGGAGACCTCCAGCGGTTCCGGCAGGTCGCAGGGACTCTCGGCGTAGAGGTGGGCGGTGGCTTCGAGGTCGAGTTTGTAGAATACGCTTTGTTCGGCATGCTTTGCCATGACGGGAAGCGCGAGATGCCGCAATGCCTTGCGCTGCCCATAGATCCGCCGCAGGTTGGCTTGCTGACCCAGTTCGCGGGCGGACATGCGGGTCGATCCCAGCCATTGTTGTTTCCTCTCCTCGGAGGCTTCCGGCTCGGCGGCAAACATCCATTTCACAAAAGCGGGATCGAAGACCTCTGCCGTCGGGAAAATCAGCGCTCCCTGCAAGTCGGTCCGGGGATCGAGCCCTGCTTCCTCCAGCGTGATGCCGCGTCTCTCTAACCATCGGAAAATCGGTTGGTTGATCCATTGCGTTGCCGCATCACCGATCGGGCCGCGGAACGCATCGGCATAGCCGTATACCCGCAGGGCCGTTGTCTCGCCCACAGGAAGAAAATCGAGGCAGACCCCGTTCTCAAGCTCCAGCACCCAATCATTTTCCGGCACGCCGGTCAGGATGTTTTGCGAGGCGATTTTCCACGATGCAGGCACATGACTGTTCTCTACCCATAGCGAATGGTTTTCCTCCCTCCGCAACGGCGCTTTGAACACCGAATTTTGAACAAACTGGCGGGGTTGAGCCAGCGTGGCCACGGCCCCGAGCTTGGTCTGGTCGCTCACGAGGTTCTGGAGTTCGTAGAGCGACTGCAACATATCGTTGCAGGTTCCAAAATGGTAAAACCCGGCGGAAGGCAGCGGAACCACCGCCGTGGTCAAACGGCCAATGTCTGAATCGGATTCCACAGGATCCGAACCCAAATTCAGCGCCCAACTTCCATAGAGGTCGTACGTATCCGGTACCGTGCCGGTAAAGGCTTGTTTCCCGGTCTCCCACCCGCTCTTTTTCATCAGGCAGTCCACGGCCCGTTCGCTGAGCAACCAGATGCCGACGTCGATGAGAAAGGCATTTTCGCGCGACTTTTCGCGAATGGTGTCGGGCGTGGGTTTTTGCAGGAAAGTAACCAGCTTTTCCGGTTCGTGGCGGTCGCAGAACATGACCCCGAAATTCTGAGCCTCCTCCGGCTTAACCCACAGACCAAAGAAAACCACATCGGCCTCTGGAATCGGCGGAACGGCGCCTTCGAGCCGCACAAGAACATCGCCACTCGCCACCATCGTACGGGCATTCTCCGGTGCGGCCTGCGCCAACGCCTGCAACGTAGGCTCGGCAAGGTCCAGCAAGGTCTGATCCAGCCGCTGTCCTTCCGACCAGCGGAAAACCGGCATGGGAATGAAGAGTTTTCCCGGCGCGGCATAAGGCGGCAGACGGCGGCTCTCGCCACCGCCGTGGATAATCAGCTTCCCGCTCTTTTCCAACCATTCGGCAAAGGACGCCTCGCCTGAATCGCGCCAGGCCTGCTCCAGCACATAGGCCGTGCCACCGCCCGAGCCGAGTTGTTGTCCGGGAGGGTCGAACGTCGCAAACGCGCGTTCCGCCACGGCAGGTTCGCAGTCGGCAAGGTGGCCGCACATGTTCGGCGGCAGCGAGAGCAATAGGTCAAACAGACTCGAATTTTTCATCCGGCCAAGCTACCAAACCCTCCCTGAATTACAACCCTTGGAATAAACCGGTTAAACCCCTTGACACCGAATGGTGTACTATCATACATAGTACACATGCTTCCATTCAAGGTACAGTTCACGCAAGGCCGTCCGGTGTATGAGCAAGTGCTCTTCGCCGCCAAGAAGGCCATCGTCTGCGGACAGCTCAAGCCGGGCGATCCATTTCCATCCGTCCGCGTGCTCAGTCAAGAGCTGCGCATCAATCCCAACACCGCGCAAAAGGTGTCCGCTCATTTGCGGGCAGAAGGGTTGATCGAGGTGAAGCCCGGCCTCGGCTCCATCATCACCGAATCCGCCCGCGCGTTGAAATCGCAAAAGAAAGATCTATTGGGAAGCGAGCTGGAGCGATTGGTGGTCGAGGCCAAGAAATTGAAATTGACGGAGAAAGATTTACAAGCCGCGGTGCGGCAGCATTGGAGAAATTTATCGTAGACGCGCGCTTCCAGCCGCGTTGTGGATGAACAACAGGATTTAATTAGCCGCAAAAGAACGCAAAGGCCGAGCGAACTGGAGTTGGACACGAATTAGCGCAGTACAGAAATATCGGATTGGGGAAAATTATGGGGAATGTAATACAGACGAATGGACTCACCAAAACCTTCAAAGGGAAGGTCGCGGTCGACCACCTGCAACTCGAAGTGCCGGAGGGTAGCATCTATGCCTTCCTCGGCCCGAACGGTGCGGGAAAAACCACCACCATCAAGCTCCTGATGAACATCCTGTTTCCAACGACTGGAACTTCCGAAGTGCTCGGGGTTCCCTCCAGCAGGATTGGGCCGGAGCAGTTCCAGCAGATCGGCTATGTCTCCGAAAACCAGAAAATGCCCGAATGGATGACGGTTCCGCAACTGATCAACTACTGCAAGCCGATGTACCCGACGTGGGACGATGAATTCTGCAAGCGCCTGCTCGCGCAGTTCGACCTTCCGAACGATGTGAAACTCAAAAGCATGTCGCGCGGCATGAAAGTCAAAGCGTCATTGCTCTCCTCCCTCGCCTACCGCCCCAAACTGCTGGTGCTCGACGAACCCTTCAGCGGACTCGACCCACTGGTGCGCGATGAATTCATCCGCGGTATCCTCGAACTGACCGAAACCGAAGGCTGGTCGGTATTCATTTCCTCGCACGATATTGAAGAGGTTGAACGCCTCGCCGACTGGGTGGGCTTCATCGACAAGGGCACGCTCCAGATTTCCGAAAG
>JAOZKS010000251.1 GCA_029935255.1 Pontiella sp. | reverse complement strand
CCCCTGCCATGTCAAGGCAGTGCTCTAGCCAGCTGAGCTAATCGTCCCCAAAAAAAGAAATGGTGGTGGAGGATGGATTCGAACCATCGAACTCTAAGAGGGCAGATTTACAGTCTGCTGCGTTTGACCGCTTCGCTACTCCACCGTTTCCGGTTAAGGAGCGAATAACATACCCGAAATTTACGGTTTGTCTACTGTCATTTTCTGAAAATTTAGTCTATTTCTATTTCCCATATGACGACGTTTTTGAAACCTATTATCTGTTGCGGATTTACGCCGTGCGTCCAGCGCATCATTGAGTTCGATAAGTTTGAAAAGGGCAGGGTAAATCGTGCCTCACGAATAACCCTTGGTGTGGGGGGGAAAGGTGCGAATACGGCAAGGATGGTCACTCAGCTCGGAGGAAAGCCGATGCTGGTCGGTTTTTCCGGCGGAGAAAACGGCCGTTTGTTGGAAAAAATGCTTACCCGGGAGGAGGTTGCTTTCCGGCACGTGGGAGTGGCCGGGGAAACGCGAATCTGTCAAACCCTCGTTGAGAGTGGAAATCCAGAGACCACCGAGCTGGTGGAGGAGATGCCGCCGATCTCTTCCGGGGATTGGACTAAGATGGTTGCGCTTTTCCAAACGCTGGATCTTTCCGGTGCAGTCGTTCCGATCTCGGGAAAACTTCCTGAAGGAGCTCCTGTAAATGCCTATGCGCAGCTCTCCAGAATAGTCGCAGGGCGGGGCGGGTTGGTGATTCTGGATGCTCCCGGGGAACCGCTCCTGCTGGCCTTGGAGCACAAGCCTTTCCTTGTGAAGATTAATGATGTCGAACTGCTGCAGACGTTCGATGCGACCGATTTAATGGAGGCCTGCCATGAATTGATCCGGCGGGGGGCGCAATCGGTGCTGATCACACGCGGAAGCCGTACGGCTTTCTATGTTGATACGTCCCAATCCGTGGAAATCTGCCCTCCAAGAATCGATGCGATAAATCCTGTCGGTAGTGGCGATGCCGTCACGGCTGGCTTGGCCGTTGAATTGAGCTGTGGCCGAACCATGGATGAAGCACTTGCTACGGGAATGGCCTGCGGTGCGGCGAATGCTCTGAATCTGATTTCGGGCAGGCTGAAACTGGACGATGTCGAGCGGCTCAAGCGCGAAGTTCGGCTGGACACGCGCGGTTAATTCACGCCGCCACTTTTCCGTTCCTTGGATCTGCGCCGCAAATCTTGGAAGAAGCCTTGCATGACGGCTTTACAATCGTCTTCCATCAGTCCGGTTTCGACCTCGACACGGTGATTGAGGTCGGCGGTGTTGAGGATCTGAAATTTGGAGATGGCACCGCCGCGAATAGGATCGGTCATTCCCCAAATGACTTTTTCGATGCGGGCGAGCACGAGGGCGCCTGCGCACATGGGGCAGGGCTCTTTGGTAACGTACATCACCGCGCCGTTGAGCCGCCAGTTTCCGACGGACTGGGTGGCCTGTGTGATGGCTAAGACTTCGGCGTGGGCGGTGGGGTCGTTGAGGGTTTCGGTTTGGTTGTGTGCTTTGCCGATGACGCTGCCATCCTTGACGATGACGGCTCCGCAGGGGACCTCGCCTTCGTCTGCCGCAATTTCTGCCTGCCGCAAGGCCATGCGCATGAATTGAATATCAGGAGAAAAGTTATCCATAAAAACCTTTAGCAGGGGACGATAACGTTGAGGGCGCTTGGAAGTACTTCGATGTGGACATCTGTTTCGGATTTCATCAGTTCGCCGTCAATCTGAATGGGGGAAGCGTTTTTGCGGTGAACGATCATGGTTTTGAAGTGGCGATTGGTGACCAAGGGGTGGTGGTGGAAGGTTTTCTCGATCAGTCGGTGGATCTGGCTGAGGACCAGTGGCATGTCGTTTTTTTCGATGGCGACAAGTTCGAGGTCGCCACTATCGGCCTTGGCATCGGGGGCAACGAGGACATCGCTTCCAAATTGCGAGAGATTGGCAACGGTAAAAATAAGCGGATGTTTGAAGTCGATCGGTTCACCATCGATTTCGACATGGAAGGGTTGTGCTTTATACTCAAACAACTGTTGCGCTCCGGCCAGGACATAGGGGGCAAGTCCGCGAAACGGGAGTTTTTCGAAGCCTTCCACCAGAGCGCCGTCCCATGCCATGGAACACGTTACAAAAAAGAGGCGCCCGTTGGCTTTCCCGACATCAATACGCTTGGTATGGCCTTCGAGCAGTGCTGTGGCGGCGGCGGCGGGGTGAAGCGGAATCTGAAAGTGGCGGGCAAAGCCGTTGCCGCTGCCGGAGGGAATCACGCCAAGACGAACATCCGTTCCGACCAGCATGCATCCGATGGAGTTGACCATGCCGTCGCCCCCTACGACGAGGATGGTGTCGGTGCCGCGTTCGATGGCACGCCGCACCTTGGAGCCGCCGTCTTCGGCGGACTGGCTGAACTGGAAGCTGATGTCGTGTTTGGGCGTATCCCAAACTTTCTCGATAGCGGAGATGTAGCGGTAGGGACTGCCCACGCCGGATTTTGGATTAATGAGTACAAGTACCTGTTTCATAACGATCCCGTTTGTAGCATACGTTCGGGGTGTATTGGAACCGGGAACGTTGTTGGGTTTTAATGATAAAGCGTTGTTGATTTGTCCGTATTCTCTTAGCATCCTCGTCTCCTCTTTCTAATGAAGATTACTTTCTCCAAGTACTATAAACCTTGTGTCTTTGGCGTGATGATGGCTCTCGTTGCCTCATGCGCCAAGATTGGTAACTACGCCGAGAATAAAGCGGATCATGCCGCCTATGGAAATATTGGTATGGCGCAGCATATTGCCTTGGGAGACTCCGCCCCTTTTTCGATCGACGAGGAGGAGGCGCAGCGTATCCGCGAACTGTTGGAGCGGGAGAATACGGTGGAGGAACCGGAGCTCTTTTCTTTAGCGGACACCTTGGCCGTTGCAATGGCCAACAGCCGTTCGTACCAAACCCGCAAGGAGTCGCTCTTTATTCAGGCATTGAGTCTGACCGAGGTGCAGAAGGAATTCAACCTGAACTACAATGCGTCGGCGGCGGCCAGCACCTCGTTTACCACCTACAAGAATGGCGCCACGGAGACTTTTGGTGACAACGGAGTGACTGCGAATGCCAAGGTCGGGGTGAGCAAGTTACTGGCTACGGGTGCTCGGGTGAGCCTGAACTTCAGCCAGAATATGCTGCGCTATTTCACCAATCCGGATTCCAGCGATGCGAACAATGCGCTGACGTTTAATATTGTCCAACCGTTGCTCAATGGCTTTGGACCGTTGGTCACAAAGGAACCCTTGCGTCAGGCCGAACGTGATATGGTTTACGCCGTGCGCGAGTTCAAACGCTACCAGCAGGACTTCGCGATTGATATTTCTTCGCAATATTACGCGGTGCTGCGTACACGCGACCAACTTTACAACGAGCGCATGAACTACGAGAGCACCATTGCCAACCGTGAGCAGACAGAATCGTATGCCAAGGCAGGACGCATTGCCGACTTCGAGGCGGCGCAGGCGCGGCAGAGCGAACTGAACGCCGCCGACCGCTGGATCTTTTCGCGGGCGGATTATCAAGCGGCGCTGGATGATTTTCGCTTTACGCTAGGGCTCCCTATTGATTTGCAGGTCGAACCCAATCCAGACGCGTTGAAGGAACTGGAGCTACGGGGGTTGGTCGATGTGGATATCACGTTGCCCGAGGCATTGGCGTCGGCGGAAACGAACCGGCTGGATTTAATCAATAAGCGTGGGCAAGTTGAAGACCAGGAACGGAAGCTAGAGATTCAACAACGAGATTTCTTGCCCAATCTGGGTGTGAGTTATTCGGTTTCGAAAGAATTCGAGAGTGCCAGCGGTGCTGATGTGAGCCAGAACCTAGGGGTGGGGTTGAATCTGCCATTCGACTGGACTGAAAAGCGCAATGCTTTCCGGATTGCCCAAATCAGCCTGGATCGGGAGATTCGAGGGCTGGCGGAGGATGAGTCGGACGTACGGCGCAATGTGCGCGACTTGTGGCGCAAGCTGGAGCGCAACCGCTCGATCTATAAAAACCGGTTGCTGAGTGTTCGGCTTGCCGAGCGGCGGGTGGAAAATACGACATTGTTGCTGAAGCAGGGCAAGGCGCTGACGCGCGATTTGCTCGATGCGCAGGATGACCTGCTGAGTTCCAAAAACGAAGCAACCGTTTCGTTGGTTGACTA
>JAOZKS010000250.1 GCA_029935255.1 Pontiella sp. | reverse complement strand
TCCATGATCCGATCCGCTAGCTTGATGGTACTGAAGCGATGGGCAATGATGAAGACCGTCCGCCCCTTTACCAGTTCAACCAGTGCCTTCTGCACCATTTCCTCACTCTCGGAATCGAGCGCGGAAGTCGCTTCGTCCAGCACCAATATCGGCGCATTGCGAAGGAAGGCCCGCGCGATGGCAATACGCTGTTTCTGTCCTCCAGAGAGCCGTGCGCCGCGTTCGCCGACCAGCGTGTCGTAGCCCGCATCGAAGGCCTCGATAAATTCATGAGCGAAGGCATGCCGTGCAGCCGCCGCCACCTCGGTGTCCGTTGCATCCAACCGTCCGAGGCGGATGTTGTTGCGGATAGTATCGTTGAATAGAACCGTATCCTGCGATACCACCGAAATATGGCTTCGCAAATCAGTTTTGCAGAAGTTGCGCAGATCGACCCCGCCCATCTTGATGGCTCCGCCGATGACGTCGTAAAAGCGCGGAAGCAAATTCACAAAGGTGGATTTTCCAGCCCCACTCGGCCCAACCAGTGCCACGACTGTACCCGCAGGAATTTTTGCATTCACTCCACGTAGGACCGGGATGCCGAGTTCATACTCAAACTGAACCTCTTCAAACTCTATGTCTGTCTTTTGCGGGTCGAACACCACGGGGTTCGCGGCATCCGGCACCTCGTCGGGCATCTGCATTATATGTTCAATGCGCTCGACCGATGCCTCGCCCTGCTTAATCTGGTTGTGGATCGCGCCGAACTTGCGGATCGGCTCGTAGGTCATGTAGAGCGCCGCCAGCAGCGGCAGTAGATCCACCAGTTCCACGTTGGATTTCGCGGCATAGAAAACCCCAAAGGACAAGGCGACGGCCGATGCAACCTCGATGATCGGCGAAAGCATCTTGGAATATTTGGTCTTCTTGAGCTGGAACTTTGCAATGACCTCCATCCGGCGGGCAAACTTGTCGGTTTCCACCTGCTGGAGGTTGAAGGCCCGCACCTCGCGTACCGCGCCCAGATTTTCATTGAGTGCCGTGGAGAGATTCCCGGCTCCGGCTTGCAACCGCTTTGCACGCGCCTTCAGCCGCTTGCCGATATAGCGGATCGGCGCAATGCAGATGGGAAGCATGGCCAAGGCCAGCAGGATGAACACGGTTTCCTTGCGCTGGATGGAGATGACCACCAGCATGACCAAGGCACTGACAAACTGGACAGGCTGCGCAACGAGATCCGTGGCCGCACTCGTTACCACGGCCTGTACCGCACCGGCATCCCCCACCACCCGGGCCATGAGATCTCCGATGCGCATTTTACTGAAGAAGCCGAGCGGAAGATCTTGCAGCTTGCGGTACAATTGGCTCTGGATCTGAATGAGTACGCGAACCCCGCAAACGGCGGATAGGTACGCCTTGAAAAACCCACTGAGGCCACGAATAAAAAACGTCAGCGGCATGATCGCCACGACACCCACCAAAAGCCACCCTTCCGGGGGGCTGTCCGAAAAAACGGCGGGGAGGACCTTTTGAACCATGAGCGGAAAACCCAATCCGTTGGCCGCGCCGTAGATCAATCCAAAAAGAACCGCACCCAAAAACTGCCACTTCACCGGCTTGAGCATCGCGAAATAAGGCAGGAATTCCTGCACCATTCTAGGCCCTTTGAAATTTGGTTTATTCATGCGTCGAACTCTACCATGGAGCTGACGTATTTCACTAAATATTTCAGCCGATTTGGCCTTCCACTATGGAACCGAAGAATCTTCCATCCATCGGTTCCGCGAACCTCGTCCGGCATCTCGGAACAATAAAAGCGCCGGATCGAATAAAATCGCGGTTCCATGGACTTCAATTGTTTGGAGAATGCTTTCCGTGTCATCTGTAATTTCCTATATTCCCCAACGGCTCAGTAATCTCGGACAAACAATGTTCCCAAACAAATCCAATCTAAAAACAGTGCTCTTCCTTATGGGAACCATACTGCCGTTTTTCACAACCTTGGCAGAGCAATTTGAACCTTTACCAAAGGGGCTAATGCTGAATCTGGATTTCAATCAGGTGGAAGAGGGTTTGATCCGGAACAAGACGCTCTATCCGTTGGATGTTCCCTTGGGCGATTTGGGGATTATACCCATCCACAACCGCAAGGTGCTCGGAATTCTGCAAGGGCAACACCTCGATATCCCCCATAGCTCATTACTCGACCCCGACGGAAGCGAGTGGATCACCACCATTCGCATCTACGCCCAGACCAATGGCATCGTTTTATCACAAGGCAATGATGAATCGGGATATACGATCTACCTTAAGGAGGGTGCTGTTCATGCCGCCATTCGCACGGGCCATTCGGCGGTCATCCTGAAGGAAAGCCGGAGAAACGGAATCACACACTGCCTGAACACCTGGGTCACGATCGAACTACGGATGAAACCCGACTCGGCCATCCTAAGCCTCAATCGCCACCGGGTAGCGCTGATTCCTTTGCCGTCTCCTCTCATCGGAGAAAACCACCGGATCCGCATGGGTGAACACAAGAAACCTCCCATCGCTTTACAGCACAACACAACCCTCTCGACCTCTGGCTTCAGCGGGGCCGTCAGCTCCCTGAAAATTCTGAGACAGTAGCCTTCTCCTGAAAAATAGATTTGGATAGAAGGGCGGACAGAAAAAGCAGGAAATAGCCGAAGATCTCGAAACTTTCCTCCCAGACCCGGGCATGCTCTCCACTAATCGTCTCGCGATCGAATAACCCCCCGCTTACCAGTAGGATTCCTGCGAAAAAAGCGAGTATTGCGCTACGAGAGCGCACCATCCGGCCAAGCTGTCCCCGCCATTTGGAATAGGATCGGACCGCAACGATACCGAGCGCCCCCCAACCCGTAGCCAGAATCAAGTTCCGCCCCATGCCGTTACCCAGCCAGATCATCCACTGCGATACCGTAAACTCCTCCATATCCAGTTCACGCAGGATAAACGATAAACAGAGCCACGACCCCATCCAGAGGATGAAGCGAACAGAACGATCCACCGCGAATGACTTAAACGCAAAAACCAAGCCGGAGAGCAGCAGCAGGACGATCTGGGCATTTTCAAGAGGCCCATTTTCCTGCACCATGGCATCGACCTCTCCTGCATAGGCTGGAACAACCATGCAAACGATAAGTAATGCGGGTGAGAAAAGTGATTTAACGAATCTATGCAATTTACTTCCTAATAAAATGGTTCAGGCAAAAATTTCGTTAAAACGGAACAAAATTTGTGCGGGGGGTAATCTTGGCTACGGTCTTGGCCAGCAGCTTAGCACAAGCTTCCAGATCGGCAAGGTCGATCAGTTCGCAGGGGCTGTGCATGTAGCGCAAGGGGATGCTGAGCAGGGCTGTGGTGACCCCCGCGCGATTGAGTTGGATTGCGTTGGCATCGGTGCCGGTGCCGCGCGGTTCGGCATTGATCTGGTAGGCGATTTTTTCAGCCTTGGCGGTTTTAACCAATAGTTCGAATAGCTTGGTATTAATATTTGGACCGCGCGTCAACACGGGACCCTTGCCCAGCTCGATCAGGTTCTCGCGTTTCATCGCCTCGCCCATATTCGGGTGGTCGGTGGCGAAGGTCATATCGACCGCGATGGCAATATCGGGATCAATTCCATAGGCGGCCGTGGTTGCGCCGCGCAAGCCGATTTCTTCCTGCACGGTGGCGACGGCGTGGATCTCGGCGGCGGGATTAAGCTTGGCCAACTGCTTGGCGGCCTCCAGGACAACGAAAGCCCCGGCACGGTCGTCGAATGCACGTCCAATCACGATCCCATTCGACAACTCATCAAATCCAGAGGCAATCACGAGTGGATCGCCGATCTCGACCATTTTCTCCGCATCCTTTTTATCCTTCGCTCCGATATCAACCCAAAGATCTTTGATTTCAGAAACCTTCTTGCGCTGTTCGGGCGTTTGCATGTGAATAGCGACTTTGCCGATCACGCCGCGCAGCAGGCCCTTCTTCGTCATAATCTGCACGCGCTGCCCTTGGGCAATCTGCGGATCCCATCCTCCCAGAGCCTGCATCCAGAGATATCCTTTGTCATCAATGTAGGAAATCTGGAAACCAATCTCATCGTAGTGCCCGGCAAACATGACGCGCGGCGACCCGCCCGGATTCACGATGGCGTGAGAGTTGCCGTGAGTATCCGTCCACACCTTGGAAGCGAATTTATCGGCTTCGGCCTTCCAGACCTTGGCC
>JAOZKS010000249.1 GCA_029935255.1 Pontiella sp. | reverse complement strand
TGGCCGTGGCCATCAGATCGACCAGATGGCTCGGCTCGTTCCGCAGCTCGTTGCTGCCTTTGATACCCGCCGGCCAATGGACAATAAGCGGTGTGGAGATGCCGCCCTCGTGGACCCAGTGCTTGTATTCGCGGTGCGGCGTGTTGGAGACGTTTGCCCAGTTTCGGCCATAGCCGATGTAGGTATCGGCGGGGCCGGGCATCACATGCCCCTGCAGCACCGGCCAGCCATCGCGGGTCTGTTTGGGTTTGGAGCTGGCATAGTGGATTTTGTCGTCCGGGATCGGTGGAAGCGTCGGCTTGTCGCCGCGCTCGACGAGTGGTTCCTTTTCCTTGCGGCCGCAGGCCTCGGCGCACCCGCCGTTATCCTGGAAGAAGCAGATGAGCGTATTGTCGAGCTGCCCCTTTTCTTCCAAAGCCTGGACAATCCGGCCGATGCCCTGGTCCATCTGATCAACCATTGCGGCATAGACTTCCATGCAGGCGGCTTCCCAGCGCTGATCCTCGACGGATGCCCAATTTCCAATGGTTGGAGAAAGCCTAGCGTGCGGCTCGACCACCCCGGTCTTTTTCATCTTTTCAAGGCGAGCCTTGCGGATCGGTTCGTAGCCGACATCGTACGTGCCCCGATACTTAACGATATCGCGCTCGCGGGCATGCATCGGCCAGTGCGCGGCGGTGTAGGCCACATACATGAAAAACGGCTTCGCGGCATTGTGCTCCTCGATGAACATCACCGCGTTGTCGCTGATGGCATCGGTAAAGTGATACGGCTCGGATGGCTGATAGGCAGGGTCGTTCTTAATGGTGATCAGCGTGTTGCCGCGCACCAGAGAATTGGGATCCCACAGGCTGGAAGCGCCGTTGATGATGCCGTAGTAACGCTCGAACCCGCGCTGCATCGGCCAGTTAAACTTGTCGGCTTCGTTGTCGGGCTGGGTATGCTTGGTGACGTGCCATTTGCCAACCGCGTAGGTGGAATAACCTGCGGGTTTGAGGGCCTCCGCGATGGTGACGCAGTTGCGGTTGAGGTCGCCGCGGTAGCCATCGAGGCCTTTGTCCTGCACCATATGGCCGATGCCGGTCTGGTGCGGATAAAGTCCCGTCAACAGGCTGGCGCGCGTGGGGCAGCAGCGGCCGGTGTTGTAGAACTGCGTGAAGCGCAACCCCTTCTTCGCCAAACCGTCGAGCGCCGGCGTCTGGATTTCGCCGCCGTAGCAACCAATGTCCGAATAGCCCATATCGTCCGACATGATCAGGATAATATTCGGCCTATCCTGCTTTCCAACCACTGGAAATACCACCGACAAGACCACCAGCCCCACCGCAACCTTTCTTGCAAAACCATGCCGCTTCATAACACCCCCTGTTTTGGTCAAAAAACGAATCATGCAACCCCGTTTGGATAGAACCTTGGCACAGAGCCGAGCTACGAATGTTTAGCAAAAAACCGGGAACAAGCAAAGGAGTCTGCATTCATTCTCGTTTCGCCTTCATTTCCTTGGGGAGCGAGAGCCTGCCTATGATGGCGGCGGAAATAATCAGAATGCCGGATTCTAAAGCCATTGCTCCTCGGTTTATTCATTTTTCATAGGAATAAATGCGAAAATATTCATTTTTTCATGGGAATAAATGTTGCACTCCTACTTTTTTTATAGCATTCCTCCTCTATGAAACGGTCGTTTTGGAAAATATTGGAGGCATGGAAAGAGGCGGATCACCGCAAGCCCCTATTGCTCCAGGGGGCGCGGCAGGTCGGTAAAACCTGGCTTCTGATGGCTTTTGGGAAGGCATTGTTTGAGCATTGTATTGTATTGGATTTTGCGGAAGACCCGGCTTTGTGTCGGTTATTCGACCCCGATCTTAAGCCTGATCGTATTCTGACCGATCTTAGTGTTTATTTGAACCAAGAGATTTGCATGGAAAACACCTTGCTGGTTTTTGACGAGATTCAGCAATGTCCTAAAGCACTAACGGCCTTAAAATATTTCTGCGAGGCATGGCCCTCCGCCTATCTCTGCGCTTCGGGATCTCTTCTGGGCCTGGGACTCTCCGAGCAAAACTTTCCGGTCGGGAAGGTTCAGCGCGAGTGGCTGCATCCCATGTCGTTCCAGGAATTTCTCGAGGCCTTGAACGAATCCCGGCTGGGTACGGCACTGCGAACGGCGGCAGAGAACCAAACCAACATCTCATCGGCGATTCACCACAAGGCATTCAACCTATTCAAGGAGTATCTGGTTACGGGTGGCATGCCGGAGGTGGTGTGCCGCTATATTGAACTGCGCGATACTCGGGTGGCGGCGTTTCAAGCTGTTCGCTCCCTCCAGCGGGAACTAATGGAGTCCTATCTAGACGATATCGCCAAACATTCCGGAACATTGAAGGCCGTCCGGATTGCAGCGGTCTTTAAAAATATTCCTGAACAGCTTGCTCGGGAAACAACGGGGATCCGAAAGTTTCTATTTAAAAACGTGCTTCCTGGACGATCCTCCTATGAAGAACTGGAGGGTCCCATTGAGTGGCTGATCAAGGCCGGACTGGTTCACCGTGTTCCGATCTGCCGTACCATTCGGTATCCGCTTTCAGCCCATACTGAAAGAAATGCCTTTATGATCTACCTCTTTGATGTCGGTATTCTGGGTGCCATGCTACATCTTGAGCCGGCAACCATCCATCAATACGATTTTGGCCAATTTAAAGGGTTTCTCGCGGAGAATGTAGTGCTTAGCGAGCTGCTCTGTTCCGGCACCGAGCCCGTTTATACCTGGCGTCGAAAGGCATCGGAAATTGAGTTTCTCATTCCCCATGGCGATCAGGTTATTCCGGTAGAGGTAAAAGCAGGACTGAACACCAAAGCTAAGAGCATGAAGGCCTTTCGCGAAAAATACCGACCGGAAAAGGCGATTCTATTCTCTGGCGTTGGAATCAACCAGCTAGATCAAGGCCTTTTGCATGCCCCCCTCTATCTTGCGGGAATGGTTCCTCTCAAAGAATCCTAAAGGAGGGAGGGGACGGACTTCAGGGCATCGTCGAGGGCGGCGGGTTTTTTTCCGCCGGCTTGGGCTCGGTCGGGTTTTCCGCCGCCACCGCCGCCGCATTGCTTGGCAATCGCTCCAATTATTTTTCCGGCGTTCTTTCCTTCTTTGACGAGGTCGGGGGTGACGGCGCAAAGGAGGGCGACCTTGCCATCGCTCACTCCGGCAAGGACGGCGATGGTGCTTTGAAGTTGGGGTTGCAGGACATCCATGATGGCGCTGAGGAGTCCGGCGTCGGCTTCGCCCATATTTTCGACGAGCAGGCCGTCTTTCACCTTGCCGAGCAGTTCTTCGGCGATGGCCGGGGCTTGTTCCTGCATTTCAGCTTGCCGCTGCTTGGCCTGTTTCTTTTTGGCTTCGGCGGCTTCGGCCTGCGCCTTGGCTTCGGCCTGCGCGATTTTCTGCTCTTCGATAAAGCGTTGGGCGTGGGAGGCGCAGGCGGCTTCGATGCGGCGGATGCCGGCGGCGATGGAGGCCTCGCTCATGATTTTAAACTGGCCGAGGTCGCCGGTGTTGCGGACGTGGCAGCCGCCGCAGAGTTCCATGGAAAAGCCGTCGAAGGTTCCTTCGGCTCCGCCGATTTGGAGCACGCGGACGGTGTCGCCATATTTTTCGCCGAAGAATTGCTGGATGGCCGGATGCTTCTGCACTTCGGCGAAGGGAACTTCGTTCCAGTAGACGGGCTCGTTGGCGGCGATGCGGTCGTTGATGAGTTTTTCGATTTCGTCGATCTGTTCCTCGGAGAGTTTTTCCGGCGAGTTAAAGTCGAACCGCATGCGGTCGTTGGCGACGAGCGATCCGCGCTGCCGAGCATCTTCGCTGACCACTTTATGCAGCGCCCAATGGAAGAGGTGCGTGGCGGTATGGTGGCGCTGGATGTCGGCGCGGCGTTCGACGTCGACATCCACGAGGACACCTTCGCCCGGCTCGGGGGCGCGGCCGCTGACGAGCTTGGCACGATGTACAAACAGCTCCCCCTGTTTCTGGGTGTCGAGGATTTTCAGGGTTCCGGCCGCGGAGTCGTCGTGGCCGGGAACGGTCAGTGTTCCGTGGTCCCCGAGCTGCCCGCCCATTTCGGCGTAGCACGGGGTGCGATCGAGGACAATGGAATATTCGCCGTTTTCGGCGGGCGTAACCGCTTCGACAACGGCCTCGGCTTCGAGGTTGTCGAAGCCGATAAAGAGGGTGGGTT
>JAOZKS010000248.1 GCA_029935255.1 Pontiella sp. | reverse complement strand
TCGAGGTCGCCCTCGCGGATGAGCCGCGCAAACTTGGGCGAGCCGGTAATGTTGGAACGCTCGCCGACCATCACGAGGTTCATCTCCGGAGTGATGCGAAGGGGTTCGAGTCCGCTGTAGCGTGGGAGGTCATCCTTGGCCGGAGGAATGCGCGGCGGATATTTTTTAACCGCTTCGGCCATGGCTTTGATGTGCGCGGGGGTGGTGCCGCAGCATCCGCCCCAAATGTTGGCGTAGCCGTTCTTTGCGAAATCGTCGTAGATGGCTCCCATGTGTTCCGGGGTATCGTCGTAGCCGCCGAAGGCGTTGGGCAGTCCGGCGTTGGCGTAGATGCTGATGTAGCAGGGGGCAATCTCGCTGAGCTCTTCAATGTAGGGACGCATGTCTTGCGCGCCGAGCGCACAGTTGATGCCGACGGAAATGGGCTTTGCATGTTCGATGCTGTACCAGAATGCGGTCGGTGTTTGCCCGGAGAGGGTGCGGCCGGATTTATCGGTGATGGTGACCGATACCATGACGGGAAGGCATTGGCCGGTTTTCTCGAAGACCTTGTCGATGGCGAAGAGCGCAGCCTTGGCGTTAAGCGTGTCGAAGATGGTTTCAACCAGCAGGATGTCGATGCCGCCTTCGATGAGTGCCTCGGCCTGTTCCGTGTATGAGGCCACGAGGTCGTCGAAGGTGACCGCGCGGAAGCCGGGGTCGTTTACATCCGGCGACATGGAGGCCGTGCGGTTGGTCGGACCAATGGAACCGGCCACAAACAGGGTGCGGGAGGGATCCTGTTCAAGCACTTTATCCACGGCGCGACGAGCCACCCTGGCTCCTTCGACGTTCAATTCACGAACCAGCGATTCAAGACCATAGTCGGCTTGCGAGATTACGGTGCAACTGAAGGTGTTGGTTTCAATAATGTCTGCGCCCGCTTCGAGGAACTCGATATGCACGTGTTCAATGAGCTCCGGCCGGGTGAGGGTGAGTAGGTCGTTGTTTCCTTTCAGGTCGGAAGGGTGGTTGGCAAAGCGTTCCCCGCGAAAGTCGGCTTCTTCAAGTTTATGCTTCTGGATCATGGTGCCCATGGCCCCGTCAAGCATCAGTATCTGTTTGCCGAGAAGTTCTTCAAATTGTTTCCCGCTGTCTGTGGTGTATTCAGGAAAATTAGTATTTTGATCCATAACCAATACCGTCCGAGTTTAATGATTGGAAGTATTAATATCCGTTTATCCGGATATTGCAATATAAAACTAAACCCTTTCAAATAAAGGCTGTTTTACCGGTTTTTCTGTGGATTGGAAGGGTAAATCTCATCTCGTCTGAATTCCAAATCATGCGTATAGACAGGCCGAATGGCAAAAGAAAGCGCCGCAAGAAAGAGGGGGAAATCCTTGCGGCGCCTAGGAAGAAGAAACGGCTGAGAGTCTCTTCTGAGAAAACGATTTAAATATTGGTCTTGGACAAAAAGGGAACTTCATCCATGACGATGCTGCTCAGCTATTTAGCATCTGTTTTTGGAAGCTTCTTTTTCTTGGTGGAATTTTCGGATTTTTTCCGATTCTGTTGCTTGGGTTTCTGTTGGTTTTCCAACTGCTTCTTTCTGGCCTGCTGAATGGCCTTTTTTTCCGATTCCGACAGGCGACCGTCGCCATTACGGTCGAAGCGTTTCAGTATATCTTGACGCATTTGCTGGAAGTGCCGGCGTTGTTCCGGTGTGACTTGGCGCTGGCTCTGTTGCCCGCGCCCTTGGAATTGCTGCTGCCCACGCATCTGGCCTTGTTGCGGTGGGTTGCGCCGTTGGTTCATGTTTTGGCGTTGTTCCGGTGTGAATTGACGCTGGCCCTGTTGGCCGCGTCTTTGGAATTGCTGTTGCCCACGCATCTGGCCTTGTTGCGGTGGGTTGCGCCGTTGGTTCATGTTTTGGCGTTGTTCCGGTGTGAATTGACGCTGGCCTTGTTGGCCGCGTCTTTGGAATTGCTGTTGCCCACGCATCTGGTCCGGTTGCTGTTGGGCCATGTTTTGGCGTTGTTGTCCCTTGCGCGGTGCTCCACATGTTGGGCAACGTTGCTGTTGTGCGCCGGCGGTTATTGTTCCGGCGAGTAGGGTGAGCACTACGGTTGTGATTCCTGCTTTCATTTGACTGCCTCCTATAGGTTGATTCCCCATCCGCGAGAATAACGGTACGGCTCGGGATTTATTTTACAGGAAGTGCATTTAAGCTACTCCGCAAAGTCGTACGTCCAGACCGAAGAGCCGTTGATCTTGAAATCAATGCGTTCCGAGTCGGGGCTCCATTCGATGACTTCAGAGGCGGTTTCGTGGGGAACGTTGGTGTAGCTGGGGAGGTAGAGCAGGTTGAGCCAAGCCCACTTCCCCGTCTCGCGGTAGTAGATTTTGTAGGAGGGTTGTGAAATGTAGTAAAACTTGCGCAGCCGCACGGTTTTGGTGCCGTCCGGGGAGTCGATCCGTGCCATCTCCGAGCTCGGCGGCGTTAGAATCTTGAACGCAATGTAGACGATGAACAGAGTGAATATACCGAGTCCCAGCCGTTTTGAATCAAGCATAGGGCGCTTTTTATAGCTTCGCTTCATATTCGTTATTTTGCGGTTTCTGCCGCAGGCGGTGCCTTCTTGAAGAATCGGCTAACGTTCCAGTTGCGGTCGGCATCGCGCCAGGAGAGGAAGAGCATGGCGGAGAGCAGTAGAATGGCGAAAATATTGATCAGGGTGATGACAACCTTAGGGTGTACTTTGCGCTTGGTAATGCCTTCCCATAGTGCGAAGCAGATGTGGCCGCCGTCGAGCACCGGCAGTGGTAGCAGGTTGAGCACGGCGAGGTTGATGTTGATGAAGCGGATGAAGCCGACCGCGTAGAGGAATCCGAGTTTGAGTGCGAACCAGAGGAGGGTGAAAATGGCGATGGGACCGCCCAGCGCTTTGGCTGCGCTTCCGCGCTCTTTTTTGTTTCCAAGGGCTTTGAAGAGTCGCCCGATTTTTGAGGCATCGTTTTTGATCTGTTCAATGGGTGAACCTTCCATGGTCCAGGGCAGCATGCCGGGGTCGCCGGGCATGACGCCGATGATGACTTTTTCGAGGTCATCGTTATATTTTGGCGTGATGTCCATGGTGATGGTTTCTTGGTTGCGCAAAACCGTGATGGTGGTTTGCTGGCCGTCGTAGTTCTGGAGGGAGTCGGAGAGTTCGTGCCACCAAAGGATGGGCTGGTCTGCGACCTGGGTGATGAGGTCGCCGGTTTCCAGGCCGGCGAGATCGGCAGGATCCTTGGCGGAGACCTGAGCCAGCAGGGGGCGCATGGCGGGGCGCATGGTTTCCATGGTGGCCTTCGAGGGAATGGTGATGCGGTTGGTTGCGCCTCCGGAGCGAGTCAGCAAGGAAACGGTTTCATTGCCTTGGCTTAGAAGGTCTTCCGACATGATGCCGTACCAGTCCACGACCGGCATGCCGTTCACTTCCAGGATTTCATCGCTGGCGCGCAACCCCTCGGCATAGGCCACGCTGTTGGTGCTCACGAAACCTACGGCGGTGTGGTCGGGCATGGGTTCGGCAAAGGTGACCAGGAAGGCGAGCGGCAGGGCGAAGGCGATGTTGAAGAGCGGACCGGCCACGGATACGGCGATCTTTTTCCACGGGGAGACCTCGGGAAGTTCGGTGCGGTCGTTCTCGTTTTCGCCCTGTAGTTTCTCCATGCCTGCGGGGTCAAGCTGGGGGAGGGAGACATAGCCGCCAATGGGGAATGCGCCAATTTTATAGACGATGCCGCCGATCTCTTTTTTCCAGAGTGCGGGACCCATGCCGATGGAGAAGGTCTCCACCACGAGGCCGCATTTGCGGGCGACGATGAAGTGGCCGAATTCGTGAACGAAGATGGTGATCCCGAAGAGGAACAGCATCATGGCGATAATGAAGATGGTTGTGAGCATAGGGGGACCTTATGGGTGAAAGCTGAAACGTGAGGTGGATTATCTAAGAAAGAGTTCGATGTAGATGTAGAGCATGGGCGCGGCGAAGAGGATGGAGTCGATCATATCGAGAATCCCGCCGAGGCCGTAGACCATGGTGTTGGAATCCTTGACGTTGACCGCGCGCTTAAACATGGATTCGACGAGGTCGCCGAGGGTTCCAATGATGGGGAAAAGGAAGCCGAGCACGAGCGCGTGTATCAACGAAAACGAAATGGCACTGTTGATGTGGCCTTTGGAAATGATCAACCAGATG
>JAOZKS010000633.1 GCA_029935255.1 Pontiella sp. | reverse complement strand
TGATAACCATAAAGAGGTTCTTTGAAATAAGCTTTGGTCGAGCGCAGAATACTCCTTGGGATAACCACAACCAAAGGAGCAGTTATGCAAACAACCAAAGCAAACGCACTATACGCAGGTGCCGACCTGCATGGAAACAATGTATTCCTCTCGCTCTGCGACAAGAAGGGGAACAACGTCTTCCGGAAACGGGTGAAGACGAACCTCGAAGCGGTAAACGCCGCGCTTAATCCATATTGGAAGCGCATCGTGGTACTCGGGGTCGAATCGACCTTCAACTGGTATTGGTTCGTCGATGAACTACGCGAACAGGGCCGCAACGTGAAGCTCGGAAATCCGGCGAAGATGGAGCAGTACAAAGGCATCAAGATCACCAACGACCTGACAGATGCGGACTGGCTGGCCGAGCAGTTGCGGCTGGGGATCTTCCCCGAATGCTACATCTATCCCAAGGAAACCCGCCCGGTCCGCGATGCGCTTCGCAGGAGGCAGTTGTTTGTCCGGCGTCGCACGCAGGTGCTACTAAGTTTTGGCGGCTTACTCGAACGCTACGGTCTGGATGCCCCGGGAGCAAGGAAGCTGGAGCAGTGGACGCTTAAGGACATCGAGGCGACCGGGCTCGATGGGTTCGTGCAGCTTCAGCTTGAGACCCTGCTCGATGCCATACGCCAATCGGATCGCTTGACGCAGAAGATCGAGAAGCAGGTGTTCGCCTTCGTCAAGCCGACGGAGCAATACCAGCGGGCGCAGCAGGTGCCGGGGATTGGGGTTGCGCTGGGCATGCTCGTTGCGCTTGAGAGCGGGGATTTCAAGCGCTTCAAAAGCGCGGGCGATTATGCCTCGTACTGCCGGGCGGTGAAGAGCGAATGCAGCTCGAACGGCAAGAAAAAGGGCAAGAACAACTCGAAGAACGGCAACCGCTATCTCGCCTGGGCATTCATCGAGGCGGCGACCTTCGCGCCACGTTTTAATCCGCGCATCCACGCGTGGTATGAACGGAAGAAGGCAAAGAGCGGCGTGGCAAAGGCGAAGAAGGCGCTCGCCTGCAAGCTGGCCAAGGCGATGTGGCACGTGATGAACGGAGAGGACTTTGATGAACGACTGATGTTTGGATAAACGGGACGCCGCCGGGAACCAGAAAGGGGTCTGGCAAAACCAT
>JAOZKS010000632.1 GCA_029935255.1 Pontiella sp. | reverse complement strand
CTCGCAATCGCCGGCGGCCAAAACGTTATCGAAGGGAGCCTCCCCTTCTCCACCCTCTCGCGCGAAGCCGTCCTGCGGCTCAACCCCGACATCATCATCGTCCTCGCCCCCGAACTCGAAAACGCCGCCGACACCCCCACATGGAGCACGTTCACCTCCGTCAGCGCCGTGCAAAACAACCGCGTCCACCTCCTCACCGCCGACTACACCTGCATCCCCGGCCCCCGCTTCATCCAAACCCTCGAGGCCTTTGCGGAGATTATTAGGCAGAATGATTTAGAGGCAGAATGATTTATGGGAATTCGTATTAAACATCCTTTTTCCGCTCTATCAGGGGACGCGTTCCAGCGGCTGGATTATCAGGTCATGGCTTTGGCATTCGAGCTATATAACTCCATTGGCAACCTTTGGAGTGAAGATGAGTATAAGATAAAACTACTCGACCGCTGTCGAGCACATGGACTCAACGCTAAATCCGAAGTTCAAATCGCAGTGACGCACAAGGAGTTCAGCAAGTCTTACTTCATCGACTTGCTCATTGAAGGTAGCGTGTACGAACTAAAAGCACAGAGGACTGTTGCTTCCCCTCATGAATCACAAACACTAAACTATCTATTCCTAACAAATACCCAACACGGAAAGATTATCAACTTCCGCCCCAACTCGTTGGAATGGCGATTTGTATCCACAAGCCTAACACTTGATCATCGTAGATTATATAACCTCAAAACCGCCCATTGGGTACCTAGCCACCCAGCAACGGAACAACTTCCCGATCGGCTCTCGGAATTGCTGAGTGACTGGGGAGCCTATCTGGATCTGCATCTATACAAAGAAGCCCTACTCTTCTTCATGGGATACTCCCCAAACGAAGCAAGCAAACGTTTCTGCCCGCACTCTCCAGAAAGAAATCCGCCTACCAAAAGAACCTCCAGAAATACCTGCACGCATCGCCATGCCAACAAATCGACTGGATAAACTTTGACCAAAATCAAATTGAACTACACTCGTTGAGAAAAAAATAATTCTGCCACTAAATTATTCTGCCTAAATGTCCGTACCCATCATCCAAATTGAAAACCTCTCCATCGCCCTCTCGGGAAACACGATCCTGAAGGACGTTTCCCTGTCTATAAACGATGGCGAATATGTCTCCATCATCGGGT
>JAOZKS010000247.1 GCA_029935255.1 Pontiella sp. | reverse complement strand
GGTGCGGTGTGCGAACCGTACGGTCAGTCGGAGCGCATGTCGGTGGTCGGCGGTTTTTTTCCATCACCCCATGGCCTGGACGGATCGGTGTCGAACGAGCCGTCGTGAAATGAACCGAACCATTTGTCGAACGGAATGGTGCATTCGCCGAAGTTGTAGCGATAATAGCGATGGTGCAGGTAGTGGAAGTAGGAGCCGGTGGGGAGTTTCCCATCGAGGATCGGCCCTTCGAATCCATGATGTCCGCCTGCCGGGGAGAGCGCCGTCAGCTGGGCGTTGAAGAGCATGTGCAATGGATGCGAGGGGATGATCGCATGGATCAGGATCACGCTGAAATAACCAAAGCTTTCGACCGGATGCATGGCCAGTCCGGACCATGGTCCGGGATTGACGTTCAGGTGATGCAGGGAGTGCACCATCTTGAAGAGCGGTTTCCAGTGGAGAAAACGGTGGATCCAGTAGAAGTGGAATTCCCGCCAGAACGGGATCAGGAGGAACATGAGTACAAAATAGACCGGATGCATCGCCCATTCGAGATAGGGGATTTTGTCGTTGGCATAGGCCCACATGAAAAATACTTCGTAGGCGGTCCAGAAGGGAACCCCGCTGAGGCAACTCCAGAATATATTGTCGTACACCTGGTTCTTGAACAGGAATTTCTTACTGCCTTTGTTCTGCCAGCGTGGATCGTATTTTTGCTTGGTGCCTTGTTTTTTGAAGCTGTACAGCAGTAGGTGCCATCCTCCGCAGACTCCCCACAGGAGGAGCATGTTGCGAGCAAACATTTGAGCAATCCAGTCGAAGCTGAAGGTGGCGCATCGTTCTAACGAAGGCTGAAGCCACAGCCAGCTGATGCACGTGACTGCGAAGAAGATTATATGCCATGGCCACAGAAATCCCGGATAGCCGAAGAGCCATTTCAAGGTTGCTTTCGGGCGGGGCGGCCAGGAAAACAGCGGGGAAAACTCGACATTGTAGGGGGGGCGCCACTCGCCTTTCGAGTTGTATTCTCCAAATTCAGTATCCGTTGGGTTTTCAGTTTCCACATCCATCTCCGAGGTTTATATGTTTATCGTAATACTCATCTATTAATCTATAGTTTGGTTGTATTGGTTTCTTGTCTGTTCAAGATCTAGCGGGGTTGAATTTTCCGAACATAAACGTAATAGGCTGTCGATAGTATGTTTGCATCCCCATCCAGAAGATGGGCATGAATACTTTGAGGGCCTTTGGACAACGGTGCGGTGAACACGATTGAGGTATCTGTTGCTGAAACCGGTTTGGTTTCCGAATGGTCTCCGATTTTAATCGATACGGATTTAATCGGCATGGCCGTGAATTTCTTGCCATAGATCAGGTGGGTTACGGGTTTGGTTCCTATCCACGCATCGATGGTTTTATCAATGACGGGAACGCCGGCCATCGGGGCATTGGCCTCGCGCGGCCAGCGGCGAACTTCAAAACGGTACGTGCCGTCTTGATGGATTGAGCAGGTGTAAGGGCCCACCGTTTTTGGGCCTGCTGCGGTCTGGGCATGATTCCATATGGATTTTTCAACCATCATATCCGCACTGTGCAGCAGCGTCTCTGTTTCATGGGGAGAGCCGATTATGGGGCGCGTGGGATCACGATGCCCTGGAGAAACGAGTTTCCAATACTTCTCATAGTCGGCCTGAAGAGCTTGGATAACTTCTGGATGTTGTTTCGCGATATTCATTTTTTGGCCGAGGTCCTGTTCAATCGCATATAGGGTCGGTGCTGAGTCTTTGTTGTCCTGAACGAGTCTCCATTTCTGGGTCATCACGGCATAGTTGGACCCTTTTCCGGGAGCAAGGGAACGTTGTTTTTCCACGACCAAGGAACGCGCAGGAGTCGGTGCCTTTGGATCGAAGAGGAGGGGTTTGAAACTTTGCCCGTCAAATTCAGCACCGGTCGGATCGGTCAGATTGCAAAGGTCGATCATGGTGGGCAATACGTCGATGTGCGCCGCGAGGGTAGGGACATCGGAACCGTGGTTCAGTTGTCCTGCTGGCCAACGGACGAAGAAGGGCACGCGATGCCCTCCATCGAATATCGATCCCTTGCGGCCTTTCATTCCTGCATTGAAAACGGCATGCCCGGCCGTGGCGCCATTGTCGGTCATGAAAATCACAATGGTGTCTTGGGCAAGGCCTTCTTTTTCAAGAAAAGCATTCAGTTTTCCGATCTGCCGATCTACGCCTTCAATACAGGCAAAGTACTTGGCGGCTCCGCTGGGGACTTTGTCTTTATAGGTTTCAGCCCATTTGGGATCCGGACTTGTGTGCGGGCCATGTGGAATGTAGGTGGCTAGATAAACAAAGAACGGTTTGGAGCGATCCCCTTCTTTGATGTACTTCATGGCTTCTCCATAAAAGACATCCGGAGCCCAGCCTTCATACCGCTCCCATTCTCCGTTATGGATGCACATGTCGTTCACTCGATCATTGGTAAACCAGTCGGCCGTGGTGCCGGTTCCGCCGTCTCCATGACCGATCCATTCTTCAAATCCGCGATCCATGGGGCGATAGGGATAACTTGCTCCCAGGTGCCATTTTCCAAACATACCGGTTCGGTAGCCGGACGATTTGAAGACATCAGCCATCGTGGTCTCGGTTTCTCTAAGAAGGTTTCCTCCGGAGATGGTATGCCAGACCCGGACGTGGTGAGCATATTTCCCCGTCATCAGAGCGCCGCGTGTCGGGGCGCAGGTGGGATCCACATGAAAATTCGTCATCCGAACGGATTCTGCATGAAGGCGATCCATGTTCGGTGTTTTTAGAATGGGATTTCCATGGCATGAGAGATCTCCATAGCCTTGGTCATCCGTAATCATGATGATCACATTGGGTTGCCTAGGTTTGGTCGCTGCCTTGGCCAAGGTGATGTGCGCTGCCAGCGCACCACTTCCAACACTCACTGATGTAAGAAAGTCTGCTCGTTTCATTTTAATATCTTTTGATTTGTCGTTAAAGTTCAGGCAACCAGGTTTCCCCGGCATTCTTTTTCGGAGTTCCCGGAGTTGATCGACCTTGGCTGATTAGTTTATGCAACTCTTGGGTCAGTGCCTGTGCCAGCTCTGGATTTTCCTGGATTACATTCGTTGTTTCCCTTGGATCCTTTGATATATCGTAGAGTTGCAAGGCGGGAAGTTTTTGTTTCGTTGCTTCGTTATCTTTGGGAGAGGACCAACCGCCGGAGCCCGGACAGAAAGCCAATTTCCATTTACCTTTGCGAATGGCAAACCTTCCTTGGATCGAATGGTTAATGATGGCATCACGCTCGAAAGTCTCACCTCGTAGGGCGGGCAATAGGCTGACGCTGTCTTCTGCCGCGTTGTCCGGTAGGTTGAATTCGACCAGATCGGCAAGGGTGGCCATGATATCCGTCAGGCAAATCGGGGTTTCGTTACGGCTGCCGGCTTTGATTTTCCCGGGCCAGCGTACGATAAAGGGAACCTTGTGTCCTCCTTCCCAGATATCCGACTTCCCGCCGCGAACGTTCACTTCGAAGTTGATGCCCTTCTCGGAAACACCATCTCGATTTGCGTGCTTAAGGGATGTTCCATTATCTGCCGTAAGAAAAATCAAGGTGTTCTCGCCGAGGCCGTTCCGATCTACGGCATCAATAATCTGACCGATTCGATGGTCGGTTTCGATTACGAAATCAACGTATGGAGAGACTCCGCTCACCCCTTTGAAGTCATCTGCGGGTGCGATCGGACTATGCGGCGAGGTCATCGGGAAATAAATAAAGAACGGCTTATCTGATTTCGCCTGTTTTTCGATATATGAAATTGCTTTGGAGGTGATCGTTGGCAGAACTTTATCCTCGGCCCAGTCACTGTCTGTTGCGGCATAATTGTTTTCGGGATCCGGAGTGCCCAGAACCTTTTCATTTTCAATATAGGCAAACGGAGGCCAGTTGATGACATCATCGCCAAAGTGGTAGTCAAAACCTGCGTTGACGGGGCCGCCTGTTATCGGTGCATTCCAGTCTATTCCTTGTTCGGCCAGTTTAGCCAGCACCTTGCCATTGCCCGCCGGAACGTCATCCGTCGATTTGAAAGGCCAATTCCAGCCCAGATGCCACTTGCCGAACATTGCGGTATTGTATCCCTTGGATTTCAGCATCGACGCGAGAGTAATGCGCCCTTCTTCGATCAGCGGGGCATCCCACTTTGGAATGATGGATCTCTTAAGGCGCGAGCGCCAGGAGTAACGTCCGGTGAGCAGGCCATAGCGCGT
>JAOZKS010000631.1 GCA_029935255.1 Pontiella sp. | reverse complement strand
AATTCTTGAAATCTGTGGGGCGCTAATCATTCGAAAAATCGTAAACATTGATATATAGAAATAATGGATTGGGAAATTATAGTCAGTAGTGTGTTGGCCTTCATCTCAGTGCTTGCCGTTGTCGGGGTTGTCGCAAACACGGCCAGGCATGTTACCTTCGTCACACTGGCGGATGGACGCCGCCAGGAACGTAGCCTTCCGGCACTTATTCGCATGATGCTACCATTTTGCCTCTTCATTCCTCGCTTCATCACCGAAAGCAATACGCTTGAGGACAGTCGCATCCGTATTGACCGCAAGTTGGTATCCGGCGGCTACGAAGGGGTGGTTAAAGCCCACGAAATCATTGCTTTGCGGGTACTGATGCCGCTGGGCTTGGGTATGGCTTTTTGCGGCCTGCTCTATTTTGCATTTCCGCAGATGCCGGGCAGTCTCGGGGCAGCATTGGTCGATCGACAGTTTTTAATCTATTTCCTGGTTCTCATCCTTTTTGGATTCATTCCCGACGGATGGTTGAAGCAATCGGTGAAACGCCGCCACAGAAGTATTGAGCGCTCCTTACCCTTCGTGCTCGACCTGTTGACGCTCTCCGTTGAGTCGGGCCTCGACTTCATGAGCGGGATACAGCGCATCATCGAGTTCCGTGCGGTCGACCCGCTCGGTGAGGAGTTTATTCGCGTCTTCCGCGAAATTCAGGTGGGCCGCACGCGAAAGGAAGCCCTGAAAAACCTATCGGTGCGCGTGAACCATCCAGATATCCGCTCCGTTTCCAGTGCGCTAATTCAAGCAGACGAACTGGGTGTTGGCATTGGGCAAGCCCTTCGGATTCAGGCCGAGCAAATCCGTGTTAAGCGTTTCCAACGGGCGGAAAAGCTCGGCAACGAGGCACCGGTCAAACTACTCTTCCCGTTGGTTGCATTCATTTTCCCGTCAGTTTTTCTGGTGCTGCTCGGACCAGTGATTTTCCAGATGTGGATTCGCGGGGGATTTTAGTAAAGTTCAGGCGTTGCATTTCGGTCGGAGGTGTCGCAGACCACCAATCGGAACTCATCAATCCGAAATAAAAAATGGATTTAAACTATGTCTCATTTGATTGTTGAACAGGGTAAAGAGGTCGGTAAAGAGGTCGCCGTTCCTCCGGTTGGACTGAAATACGGACGTTCCCCGGCT
>JAOZKS010000630.1 GCA_029935255.1 Pontiella sp. | reverse complement strand
CACCTAACACCTAACACCTAACACCATTATTAATCATCGCGGCGGAGAAGCCGGCACCGAAGCCGTTGTCGATGTTGACGACGGTAATGTTGGGGGCGCAGGAGTTGAGCATGGTGAAGAGGGGGGCCATGCCGCCGAGGTGGGAGCCATAGCCGACCGACGTGGGGACGGCAATGACGGGGCAGGGGGCGAGGCCGCCGACGACGGAGGGCAACGCGCCTTCCATTCCGGCAACGGCCACGATGCATCGGGCTTTTTGGATCTTGTCGGTTTGTGCCAGCAGACGATGGATGCCTGCAACGCCGCAGTCGTAGAGCCGTTCCACGTTGGCTCCGGAAATCGCGGCCGTAACGGCGGCTTCTTCGGCGACGGGGATGTCGGCTGTTCCCGCAGAAATAATGAGTACGCTGCCGGTTTTCTCGCGTTCCTTGACTTCAAGGGTGATGGTGCGGCCGAGTTCGTTGTAGACCAGCCGTTCATCGATTTTTCGTAGTCTGGAATACAGCTCCGGATCTGCGCGGGTGAGTAGAATGTTGTCGTTGTGTTTTTCCAGCGATTGGAAGATTTTCCCCACCTGCTCCGGGGTTTTTCCAAGGCAGAATACGACTTCGGGGTAGCCGGTCCGCAACGCGCGGTGGTGGTCGACCTTGGCAAAACCCAAATCCTCGAAGGGGAGTTGCTTGAGCGTTTCCAGCGTTTGCTCAAGATCGGTTTCGCCGGTCTTGAATTGGTTGAGCAGTTGTTCTATTCGATTTATTTCCATGGCGGTGTTCCTGGTAGAAGTATTTTAAATTCATGGTTGAGTTGGTTTTGGTATTCCTCTGAAAAGCCGCCGGAGAGGAATTCAGCATAGGCTTCTTCCATGAAGCGGTGCCAGCTTTCAACTTCATAGCCGGGGTTGATTGGGAAGAAGTTGCAGCCAATGGCCTGCGCCGCGGCCATGTCGCCGGGGGCATCGCCAATCATTAAAATGGAGGCGGCGGGATAGCGGTCAACGGCGGCCATGGTGAAGTGATCGATCTTGCTTCCGAGTTCGGGACCGGCGATGACGGAGACATATTGGGAAAGGTTGTCGCGATACCAATCCTTGAGCAGGGCAATAGCCTGCGTTTGCGAGATCACAATGGCATCGGAGTTCTTGGCGATGAGTTTGAGGGCCTCTTCCGAACCTTGGAATG
>JAOZKS010000246.1 GCA_029935255.1 Pontiella sp. | reverse complement strand
TCTTTCTTCATCGGTGAGCACGCTATTCGTCCAAACCGAGAACAAGGCCTGAATAGCCGTCAGGGAATCGCTGTATCTGGTCGCGCAGGGAATGAGCAAGTCGTTGCCATCCCTTCCATCTAGGTTGTCGGCTCCGCGTCCACCGATAAGAAGGTCGTCCGATGTGCCGCCGTTGAGTGCGTCATCACCGAGAGCGCCGATGAGAACATCAAAGCCGGAAGCTCCCGACAAAGTGTCGTTGGCGCTGCCGCCGATCAAGACATCGTTGCCGCTTCCTGCATCGGCCGAAAGAGGAATATCGGTGTTGTTGACGCAGACATCGTCTCCGGAGCTTCCAATATAATTGATTTCAGTCAACGTGGAAGCCACAACCGATTGAATCAGATTATTTCCATCCCAAAGCTCTACGCTCAATCCATCCTCGCTGTATTGGATTAAAATATCGCCCGGCACGCTTGAAACGTAATCCAGAGTATCTGCCTGAAGAGTTGCCATCGGCAGTAGTAGCGAAAAGGCAAGCCCCCGGCACAGTCTTGAATAAAAGTTTATTTTATTTTCCATCTTTCCCTCTTTTTTATAAGTAAAAGCATACAAAACTCCGTGGCGAACCACGGGGCGTTTGGCTAAAGACTTTGTTCTTCAATATTCAATTTAAAGAACTTGGCATCGGCGTCATGCCCCATGGCCAAACTAACCGATGCGGCATTATACACAATTGGTCTTCACCACACTGAAGAAGCCCCCGTAACGAGGTTGGAAATCGTAGCGGAAGCTACTGTACGTTCCATCACCGCGTGTTTTTCGCAACGTCCAGCTGAGCCTGAGATCCTGTTCCAACAAGCACGGACCACCCCTGCTGACCGGATAAATCCCCGTTGCTATACGGAGCCTGAAAATCTGTAACGATAATCGTTGCTGCGGATGCCGCAGATACCAATCCTGCGAGCAACAGACCTGAACAACTCGTTTTCTTCACTTTATCCTCTTCCCTTATTTTCTGATTATTATCGTCAAATCAGTTATACAACGGAATTTTCAGAAAGATCTCACATACCTCGCGATGCAACCTTTCTCTGTCTCTAATTAAGGGAGACGGAACCTCAACCGAATAACTAGACATAAAAAATAAATTAAATGTAAATCCCTACATACAACACACTTGCGTTATCATAAAAGATATCATCTCCCCTGCTATAGCATCGAAACCAAAAGAGAGAAAGCCCATATTAACAGGTTAAAGGTTGCGTTTTAGTGATGTACAGAATATACAGTGAGGTTATATGGGAAGAGTAGGAAACACACGAATCACATTGATTGAGCGTATCCAAAATCAACAGGACGATACGTCATGGGATGAATTTGTCGGCATATATCGAGGTTTCATTTTCGGGACCATCCGGAACATGGGACTTTCGACCCATGACAGCGAAGATCTGGTTCAACAGGTGTTGCTTTCGCTTTGGAAAAAACTTCCGGATCAAGATGTCCGCGCCATCAAGTGTTTCCGCAACTGGATGACCGTCATTACCAAGAACTGTGTAGTCGATTTCATGCGTAAACGTATGAGCGAAAAAAATCGTCTGGAAAAAGCCGGACAAGATGACGACTCCCGGTATCTCAAATCCATTCGCCTGCCTGATATTGATGCAATCGCTGAGAAACAATGGAAAACCCACATCACCCATCTTGCAATCCAACGGATTCAGCCTGAATTTACAGGCCATGCCATGAACGTTTTCCGCCTCAGCCTGGAAGGGGTCTCCACTGAAAAAATTGCCTCGCAGTTTGACATTAAAGTGCAGTCCGTCTACCGCCTGAGGTGCAGGGTAAAAGTGAGGCTGACACAGGAGATCGAATTCCTGCGCTCCGAACTGGAAGGTGACTGAGCAATCCACCACCGATCCCTTTTTTACATAAAACAAGGCTCTCTCCATTTCCTAAATATCTGTTTGACATGAATCAAAGCCAAAAACCTGAAAACGACATATGGAACAGCGAGCATGATGATCAGTTGACTGATTTCTACGATACCGAATCGTTTGCATTGTCGAGCAAGGAAGAAAAAGCTCTGCACCCGATCCTCAATTCATTGAGTGAAACAGGGACTCGTTACAACAATACGGCTTTCATTGCTGAAGGTGCCGAAAAGAGAATATCGCGGGTGTATGACCGCCAGCTTAATCGGCATGTCGCCATGGCCACGCCTACCGAAGCATCTACGGAATTGGATTATGAGCATTTTTTGAGGGAAGCGCATCTTGTTGCCAACCTCGCGCATCCCAATATCATACCGATTCACAATGTCGGACTGGATGGCGATGGAATTCCTTTCTACACCATGGAACTGGTGCCTGGAAACAATCTCAGAAACATTCTCAACGGCCTCAAGGAAGGAGATTCGAGATACCGGAGCGAATACTCGCTTGACCGGCTGCTGGATATCTACCTTAAGGTCTGCAATGCAATTGCGTATGCCCACTCACGAAACGTACTTCATCTCGACATCAAACCCGACAACATCAGGGTTGGGTCCTTTGGCGAAGTGTTCGTGCTGGACTGGGGACTGGCAACCATCCTGATAGACACGGAGGCCAATGCACCGACGGTAGCGGGCGAATTGGATGGCGAACTTCTAAACGACATAACACCGCCAAACATGATGAAAGGTTCGGTCGGTTTTATGGCTCCTGAGCAAGCCACCGTCAGTGGAAAAAAAACGCAACAAACTGATATCTATGCTCTGGGGGCCTTGCTTTATCTGATGCTAACCCATGAATTGCCGGTTCAAGGAAACTCCACCACGGAACTTATTGAAAATACCCGGGCAGGAAAAATCACATCCCCTCGCTCACGAAGCAAGGAGGGTAACATTCCACGAAGTCTGGCGGCGGTTGCTCTGAAAGCCCTTTCTGTCCAACCAAAAGATCGTTATGGAAGCGTTATAGAGCTCCAAAATGAAATTCAACGGCATCTTTCCGGCTATGCAACGTTGGCAGAAAATGTGAATGTCGGCTCCCTTCTCGTTCTGCTCATGCGCAGGCACAGCCAAAGCACAGCCATGTTGATGGTTTTCCTGCTGTTTCTCGCCGGGGTCATCGGCGCGAATCTGGTGGTGGTGGAAAGGGAGAAAACCTTGGCTGTATCCGCTCGGAAGGAAGCGGAAGAAAACCTTAAGCTTTATACCGAGCAGAAGGAGAAATCCCGAAAACTGGGCGAAGAACTGAACCTCTCTATCATGCAGGCAGCCATGACCGATAATTATTGTCTGGCAGATGAAATGATTCCACTGCTCGAAAAAGGCCTGCAGCAGAACATCGGCGACAACTTACGAAATCGTCTCCTAGCCCAAAAGGGCACATTTCATTATGTTTTGCAACAGTTCTCTGCAGCCAATGAGTGTTTGCAAAACACAAGCTACCAATTCCATAATTCCAACGGCATCCGCGCTCTTGCAAAACAATATGCCGTCCTGAAACCCGACGACAGCAAATCGCTAACAACACCGCAACTCACCGAACTCATAATGCAAAGCAAGGTTTACAACCACAAACTCCTATACTACTACCTCTACTACCATCACATACAACAAAATCCCATACAGAATCCAAAAGAGCACCTTGCCCTCGCAGAAATCTTACTGCACCGTTTAAACATGATTGGGAAAAACACACCCATTCAAAGTCTAAAGTTGACCAAAGTTCGTGGCAAACGCCACCTCGACCTCTCAGGACTTCCCTTTACAATTTTTACATTGAAAAATATCAACCAACCTTCGATCAATGTGCTGGAACCTCTTAAACTCTACTCCCTAGATATGAGCAACACCTCGCTCACTCACCTTGGCGAGCTCAAAGGCCTTTACCCAAAGGAACTCCGGTTGATAGATGTGAACATTATAAATAAAACGGTCTTTCCCGGTCAACTGACAAGAATGCATTTAGATCGTGTTATCCTCGACCGGAACCAATACAACCAAAAAACACTGAATCTCCTCAAAAACTCAATGGATGTAATCGAAGAATAGCACTCCATTGGGAATTCATGGCAAGCGCCCCCTCTGTTCAACCGGTGTTCCTTGCCTATGGTTTGGTGTGCCCACCTTCAACCGAAGGAAGACGGAAGAGCCATATGGAGTTAGGCTACTCCCTTTCCGTATCCGTGCAAAAAGAGAAAAGATAGGCGCGTTAAAGGAAATGTAACCCGTCTGCAACGCGGCCTGCTTCCCTCCCCCCCCCTTCAACACTTCCGGTTTTTGAAGTTGCAGAGTAAGCGTCCGAAGTCTCACCCCTGTCGGGCGGCGCGGGTAGCTTTCCATTGTG
>JAOZKS010000629.1 GCA_029935255.1 Pontiella sp. | reverse complement strand
CGAGAGAGATGCTTCCACATCCGTTTATAGATGTAGTCATTCATCGCCCGCATAGCAGGTCGATTACGTCCTTGATCAAAATAGTTGCTCCAGCCTTTTACCTGTCGGTTAAGCTTCACAACCACTTCGCTGACGGGGCGCGCTGTCCAGCGTCGGGAGGTCAGCTCTTTGATTCGCTGGCGTTCCCGTTTACACGCTTTGGCGCTCGGCACCATCGTCAGGAACGGTGGTTTACCTCTGAAACGGGATCCGAAAGAGTCCGTCTCCATTTCATTCCGACGGAACTACGAAGACTTCTCCTTATGTAGTTCACTCGAAGCAAGGCGGAGAGAGAAATCGGCCTTTCAGGAATTCACGAGGAACACATTGAAAATGAGGCATGAACCTAATAAATGACAATCACCAAGTTTCCCCATTGTTGCTTGTCTTTAAACGGTCTGTTGCCTATCTTCTTTAGGCAGATAAATATCGGAGAGAGATAAATGATTAGACTATTCCTTCTTGCAGCATCCATCGTCCTAGCCAGTTCAGCTTACAGCAAACCTGCTGAGCAGGAAACCCCAAAACAAACACCTCAGACCAAATCCCCAACTGCACCGAAAGGCATCAGCGTCCAAGAAATGCTAGTTACCGGGCCTCCACAATTAAAAATGTATTCGCTAGCCATGATCTCACAGGGCAACATCAGGGATCCTGTAGACGAGAGCTATCTACCGGGCTTTAAGGTCTGCTCGGACGATGTTTCCGCACCCATCCGAAGTATATCAGCCCAACTACTTGGCCAACATTTTGTTAAAGGAAAAGAACCACCCAATCCTGAATCAATTGAGCTTCTAATCAAACTATCAAAAGATGAATCCGCCGATGTACGCTATAGCGCCATCTACTATGGTCTCACCCAGATCGAGAACAAATCTGATGAGGTCATTTTCCAGTTGATTGACGTTGCCGCTACTGACCGGGAAGAGGTGCTGAGCGAGCGCATTATCCAATCCCTAAAAAACAACAAGGATCAGGTCATTCAAATTTTGGATGCTCGATTGGCATCGGGCAAAAACATTGCCATTTATGAAATCTATGAGGATTTTACAGGTACTGTACCCACACATATAGACAAATATCTTGATATGCCCTCCAGCCGCCCTCGTTTATTTATCTTCGCATCAGCAAGTGACAATCCAGATACC
>JAOZKS010000628.1 GCA_029935255.1 Pontiella sp. | reverse complement strand
TTGTACCAGTCGGCGGTCATGCCGTCGCGGCTTTCGACGGCGCGGACGGCGATGACGTTTTCGTAGGTGCGGTCGTCGCCCATGACGCCGACGGTTTGGATCGGCAGGAGGACGGCGAAGTATTGCCATACATCGAGGTGGTTGGGCATCTTCATGATTTCCTCGCGGACGCGCAGGTCGGCTTGCTGCAGCACTTCGATGCGCTCGGGGGAGATGTCGCCGATGATCCGTACGGCCAGCCCGGGGCCGGGAAAGGGCTGGCGATCGACGACGTAGCTCGGGAGGCCGAGTTCGCGTCCGACTTCGCGGACCTCGTCCTTGAAGAGTTCGCGCAGCGGTTCGATGAGGTCGAACTGAAGATCGTCGGGGAGGCCGCCGACATTGTGGTGGCTCTTGATGGTGGCGGAGGGGCCGCCGATGGGGGAGACGCTTTCGATTACGTCAGGATAAAGCGTGCCTTGGGCAAGGAATTCAACCTTGTCGCTAAGGTGGCGCGCTTTGTCGGAAAAAACATCGATAAAGGTGCTGCCGATAATTTTGCGTTTCTTTTCCGGGTCGGAAACGCCTGCGAGTTTTCCGAGAAAGAGGTCTCCGGAATGGGCGACCGTGAGGTCCATGCCGAAGGCGTTTCCAAAGAGTTCTTCGATTTCTTCGGTTTCGCGGTGGCGCATCAGGCCGTTGTCGACATAGACGCAATGAAGTTGATCGCCGATGGCTTTATGGAGCAGGGCGGCGACAACAGAGGAGTCGACCCCGCCGGAAAGGCCGAGCAGTACATGGTCGTCACCCACCTTTTCGCGAACGTGAGTGATGGTCTCTTCGACGAATTTAGACATGGCCCAGTCGCCGGAACATTTGCAAATTTTAAAGGCAAAGTTCCAGAGCATCTCCTTGCCTTGCGGCGTGTGCACGACTTCGGGATGAAACTGGAGGCCGAAAATATTGCGCTCTAAATTTTGCATGGCGGCGATGGGGCAGTTGTTGGATTGGGCGACGACCTCGAATCCTTCGGGCATGGCTTCCACCTTGTCACCGTGGCTCATCCAAACTTGAATATCGGGTTCGAGCCCGCTGAAGAGCGGGTTCTTTTTGGTGATTTTCATCATGGCTTTGCCGAATTCGCGCTTGAGGCCGGGTTTGACTGCGCCGCCGAGGGTTTGGGCGGTGAGCTGCATGCCGTAGCAGAT
>JAOZKS010000245.1 GCA_029935255.1 Pontiella sp. | reverse complement strand
TAGCTCATCGTTCACCATCACCGGCAACGTAACGGGGCGCTCCGCCATCAGTGGCGTAATTATTGAAACCATCCCCGAACCAGCCACTTTGGGTATGGTTGTCGCCTCTGGCGGAGCCATCTTCTTCATCCGCAAGCGACTGCTAATCTAAGCAGATTTATTTCGTTGCGAGAGGGGATAGTGAGTGGGAAAACAACTAATTAACAACTAAAATAAAAAGGCGGATAAAATGAAGAAAAAACTAATGCTGGTTCTCGGTTTCGCTGTCTTGGCTTGCGTTGCAAACGCCGAGGTCATCAATATTATGATGCACAATGGGGTTACCACTCTCGGGAGGCTCGACACCGTTCCGGATGGAATTTTGGTTTCTGCCGGAACCAACGGATCCGATACCTGGAACAATATCAACAGGGTCGTGGATACTCTGGTTTTTTCCGGAAAAGCACTCGATCTGTCCGACGGAGCCTCCTCGGGAGCAACCCTTGACGTGGCTTCCGGCTTTTCCTACTTTGTTCAAGTTGGAACCTCGAACGATGACCAGACCATGATGACCGGCTGGTATGGCTTCAACTCCACGGAAAGCTTCACGGTTTCGGGGCTCTCCTCTGCATTTACCGGCGATGGCTACGAAGTGACGATCTATGGTGATGTAGCGGGCGACCGTGTGATGGACTACACCATCGGTAGCACAACCAAAACGATCAACGACGTAGGCAACTTTGACGGCACCTTCGTTGAGGGGGAAAGAAAAGTCACGTTCAGCGGTTTGACTAGCTCATCGTTCACCATCACCGGCAACGTAACGGGGCGCTCCGCCATCAGTGGCATCATCATTAGCAAATCCCTTCCGGCGGACTCGCTTCCCGTCATTCACTCATTTACCACTAGCGATACGAATGTTTTGTCTGGCTCGGAAGTCACCTTGGCTTGGGAGGTTGAGGCTACGGATTCTCTTAGCATCGACCAAGGCATTGGCGATGTTCCGGTTGGATCGGGTTCGACCCAGGTTGTGGTCAATGCCGACACGACCTATACTCTTAAAGCAATCAATTCCTACGGAACCAATACCGCATCGGTATCGGTTACCCTAGATACGGCACTTCCGACGATCCAGACCTTTAGGGCCAGTAGTACGAATGTTTTCCCCGGCGCGACGGAGGTTTCGCTGTTTTGGTCGGTGAGTGACGAGACTGGGGTCAGCATTAACCAAGGGATCGGCTATATGCAGGATAGCGAAGGTTCTACCCAGATTGTTGTCGCCGCAAGCGCCACGTATACCCTCACGGCAACCAATTTCAACGGCAGCGTGAGCGAATCGATAGATATCCTCCTGAATGAATCCCCGGTACTCTTTAGATCCGACTTCGATGGAAATACCGGAGCCTATATCTTTACAGGCGTTGCCGACAACATCTCGGGATCGGCGACCTTGGGCATAACAGACTGGACCACGGATGCCTCGGTTACCGCGATTTCCGGCCTGACCGCCATCACGACGAACGGTGTGGGTGGATTCGCGCAAACCCAGGGAGGAACGTCAACCTATGCCAACAACAACAAGGTTTATCTGGCCCCGAACTTGAACGTAGGCGGAAACCGCGGCTTTAGCCTGACCTTTACGATAGATACTCCGCGTAAACTACAGATTCTCAAGGTGCTCTCCGGTCACAGCAATGATAGCGGGAACGTTGATAATGGCTACACGTCTGATATCAATTTCTCCCTGAGTGGAGGAACGCTCGGCATTCCGGTCACGGGTTCTTTCAGCAATCAGAGTTATTGGCTCCCTCCCGTCTGCCACACTTATGATTTCGACTTGGCAGGAACGGATATCGGCATTGGAAGCTACACCTTGGACGTGTACATGAACAACTTTTCTGGCGTGGGGTCCTATGCGATCTATGACGGAGTCCTGCTCTCGACCTATCCCGCCACCAACTCCGTCACCATCCTACCTTCTTCGGGCCTCGTTTCCGGCGGAACCGAGATGGAGATCGCGTGGATCAGCGAGTTCGGAGCATCCTATATCATGGAAACCAACTCCAACCTCATCTTTGGGGACTGGCAACCGTATATGTTGGATATTCTTGGAACCGGCGGCGAAATCACCATTACCAACCCCATCGGCCCAGACCAAACCTTCTATCGGGTGATCACGGAATAGTTCGGATTAGTATTTAAACCTATCCGGTTAAAACAGGTTCGCCTGATTCTACGAAGCCTATATGCGCCTCTGACTCGCGAAAGAGCGAGTCAAGAAACGTCAGCCTGTGGCAACCGGATAGGCATGCTTAATATCTAGTCAATCCTCATGTTTGTTGCAACGGTAATGCATGCCGTGCAAATAGAGGCTCAAAAAAGGACAAGGAAGTGAATAAAATAGTCTTTTGTAGCACCCTGCTTGTTGTTGCGATGGCTTTTTCCGCAAATGCCTCCAGCATCAAGATTATGATGCACAACGGGGATACCACTTTCGGGAGGATCAACACCACTCCGGATGGAGATTTGGTTTCTGCCGGAACCAACGGATCCGATACCTGGAACAATATCAACAGGGCCGTGGATACTCTGGTTTTTTCCGACAAAGCACTCGATCTGTCCAACGGAGCCTCCTCGGGAGCAACCCTTGACGTGGCTTCCGGCTTTTCCTACTTTGTTCAAGTTGGAACCTCGAACGATGACCAGACCATGATGACCGGCTGGTATGGCTTCAACTCCACGGAAAGCTTCACGGTTTCGGGGCTCTCCTCTGCATTTACCGGCGATGGCTACGAAGTGACGATCTATGGTGATGTAGCGGGCGACCGTGTGATGGACTACACCATCGGTAGCACAACCAAAACGATCAACGACGTAGGCAACTTTGACGGCACCTTCGTTGAGGGGGAAAGAAAAGTCACGTTCAGCGGTTTGACTAGCTCATCGTTCACCATCACCGGCAACGTAACGGCGCGCTCCGCCATCAGCGGTCTCGAAATTACCTCTAACAATCATCAGCTTCGACCCGTCATCGAATTATTCAATGCTGGCGACTACTATGTTGAGACTGGAACTCCTGTCGTGCTCGACTGGGCGGTCAGCAATGCCACATATGTTGCGATCAGCCCAGGGGTAGGCGATGTTTCCGGGCTGACAACAAATGGGTTTGGAACCACCTCTGTTGAGGTGCAGGCCACCACCACCTACGCCCTCACAGCTACCAATTCAGCAGGAAGCGTCACGACAACAATCAGGGTTGGAGCCGGGCCGGAGCGCCCCAATATTGTCCTTTTTCTGGTCGACGACATGGGGCCGCACGACACGTCGGTTCCTTTCAATCTCGATACGAACGGCCTCCCCGTGGCCTATGAGTTCAACGATTTCTACGTCACCCCGAACATGGAAAGTCTAGCGGCCGACGGGATGCGCTTTACTTCGGCCTACGCCCACTCCGTTTGCAGCCCGACCCGTTGCGGCATCATGACGGGTCAAAACAGCGCCCGGCACGCCGTCACCGATTGGGTCGGTGCTCATGATGCCGGTTCGCCGGTCAGTTGGCGCGTTAACGGACTCGACTCCTCCGACATCACCCTGCCCAAGTTGTTCCAGCTCGGAGGGTATCGCAGCGTCCACGTGGGCAAGGCCCACTTTGCCATCTCATCGGTTGATATTGTGTCTGACCTCGGGTTTGATATGAATATTGGAGGAAACCATTGGGGGCAGCCGTTTGGCGGCTATATCGGTACGGCGGGTTATGGCGGACTCCCCGGCCTCGAAGCCTATGACGGCTCTCTTTTCCTCACCAAGGCGCTGACCCTCGAAGCGAACAAGGTGATCGAGGATGCGGTCGACGACGACGTTCCCTTCTTTCTCAACATGGCCTTCTACGCCGTCCACGCCCCGTTCACCACCAACCCCGATGCCACCGGCGACTACAGCACGGCCACCGGCAGTACCCACGCCAAGTTCGCCACCATGATCGAAGGGATGGATATTGCCGTCGGCGAGATCCGCCAAAAGTTGATCGATCTCGGCGTGGCGGAGGACACCCTGATCGTCTTTGTGGGCGACAACGGCAGCGATAGCCCAGCTACCAACGTGGACACGCTGCCTGATGGAATCTATAGCGATTTTCCGATGCGCGGCATGAAGGGCTCCAAATGGGAGGGCGGCATCCGCGTTCCGATGATTGCCTGCTGGGGAGCCGTCAACCCCGACAATGCCTTCCAGCAAGCGATCCCCATTCCAGCCAACAGCATTGAAACCGACCTGGTTGCCACCTGGGACCTTCCGGTTACCTTCCTGAACGTTGCCGGGCTTGCCGGTGCCGCTGGCTTCGGTGACGATGT
>JAOZKS010000627.1 GCA_029935255.1 Pontiella sp. | reverse complement strand
ATGCCTACTGAAGCCACTGGGTGCGAAAGTTGAAGCACAGCCGGATGCGTTGGTTGCCGATCTTCGCAAATTGATTGAGGAAACGCGGGCATCGGTCGCGATCGCCGTTAACTCCAGGCTGAGCGTGCTGTATTGGCAGGTGGGCCACAGGATTCAGCAGGATGTTCTCAAGCAGGATCGAGCCGAGTACGGGAAACTGATTTTGCCGACACTGTCTGCAAAATTGGTGAATTTGTACGGGACAGGATTCTCGGAAAAAAACATTCGGCACATGATAAAATTTGCGGAAACCTTCCCAGAGGAAAGGATTGTCTCTGCACTGCGGAGACAATTGAGTTGGACGCATTTTAAAACGATTATCTACATCGAAGATTCGCTCAAGCGGGAATTCTATGCCGAAATGTGCCGGGTGGAACGTTGGAGCACACGCACATTGCAGAAGAAAATAGACTCCATGCTCTACGAGCGCACCGCCTTATCGAAAAAACCGGACGAGTTGATTCAAGACGAGCTACAGCAGTTGCGCGAGGAAGACCGCCTTTCGCCCGATCTTGTTTTTAAAGATCCCTATTTTCTCGATTTTCTTGGCCTCAAAGACCGCTACTACGAAAAGGATATCGAAGATGCCATTCTGCGCGAGCTGGAATCCTTTCTACTTGAACTCGGCGACGGCTTCGCCTTTCTTGCCCGCCAGAAACGAATCCAGATCGACAACGACGACTATTACATCGACCTGCTATTTTATCACCGTGGGCTGAACCGCCTCGTGGCCATCGACCTGAAACTGGGCGACTTCAAGGCCGAGTACAAAGGGCAGATGGAACTCTACCTGCGCTGGCTGAGCAAGCACGAACGCCGACCGCAGGAAGAAGAGCCGCTGGGAATCATTTTGTGCGCCGGAAAGAAACAGGAAATGGTTGAACTATTGGAGTTGGATCAATCCGGCATCCATGTCGCCGAATATCTTACCGAACTACCGCCAAGGGAGTTACTGGAGCAAAAACTGCATAGTGCCATAAAAACTGCCCGGGAAAGAATAAACGCACTGCCAGAGAAAAACCCATGACCACCGCCACCCTTTGAAAAGGCCTCGACCTCCTCGGCATCGAACCCCCCGAGCGGATCTGACACAAATCACTCTTAACCTGCTCGGCAGAAACATGATTAACCACTAAATACACGAAAGCGTT
>JAOZKS010000244.1 GCA_029935255.1 Pontiella sp. | reverse complement strand
GCGAACGCAAGGCACGCTCCTTGCCAATTTGCCCGCCCGCAATGGAACCCCGCTTACCGAGTAGCCCCTTTTCCAAGCCGCTCTTTTCGATGGATCGGACGAAACTCAAATCAGCTAAACTGTTACCTTTTCTTGTCCGTCAATCTGGGGCTGATGGTGAAGTGGTGATCGGGAAGGAAGGGTTTTAAAACGAAAAATAATAACCCAAAGAGATACATATGAAAAAGTTAATGATTATTGCATTGGGTTGTGCCGAACCGGGCGGTTTGTTTTTTTAGCTAGGCTTTCATCTCTTTGAAAAGTCAGATAGTCTCGGACCACATTTGGAGAATATATTATGAGACGGCTCTGTTTTTTACTGTTGCTTGCCCTAGTTTTCCCGGTTTGGGGAGGCGAGCAAGGGGCCTCCGAAAAGGAGGTTCTTTGGCGTTTTGAGTTTGATAACGATTTCTTTGGCGGCTCGGATGACTTTTTTACGGCAGGCTGGAGCATTCAGCGGCATGGCCCAGCAGTTGCTTCTTGGGATGAATTAAAACTATCCAAACCGTCAAGATGGATTGCGGGTTTTGTTCCGGGTATTTCCGGCGGGGAAGGCTTGAGTGTTCGCCGGGGAATGGCATTTGGGCAAATCATGCAAACCCCCGCCGATTTATCTCAAACGGCCTTGATTGAAGACGATCTTCCCTACGCCGGTGTTTTGGGGGTCGCGAATTCCTGGGCCGCGTTGAATGATGATCGACTTAATGTCTTTCAGGTTTATCTGGGTATGCTGGGGCCGGCTTCTTTTGCCGAAGAGGTGCAGACCTTTATTCACGTAGATTTAGATATGGGAGAAGATCCAATGGGCTGGGATAACCAGCTTAGCAATGAGCTGCTTGTAAACCTGAATTATGCGATGGCACGTAAGATAGTAAGCGTCGGTGAAAAGAGGACAGGGTTTGCTGCCGACCTATCCTATGGAGGCAGTCTGGGGCTGGGAAATCTTTACACCTATGGACAGGTGGGGTTGCAAACTCGATTTGGCTGGCGATTGTCGGAAGGGTTTGCACATATTCCCGATGTGGCGGGTCGTGGGGTTGTGGTGGAACCGATGCTCGGTGGACCGCCGCCAGGGAAAACCCAGTTCTATTTTTCGACCGTGGTACGGAGCGCGCTCGTGGGTTATACGGTTCTGCTCGATGGAAATACCTTCGAGGATAGCCACAGTGTGGATTATGACCCCGGTATAGTTCAGCTCGTTGTTGGTACGCATTTTATGCGCGGTGCGTTCGGAGCCCATTTTACACTTTTTCTTAGTAGTAATCCCGTGAAGGAACTTGAGTCAAGTACCCCTTCGTGGGGGAATATATCCGTGGATTATCGGTTCTAGCCTTCGGTCTTTCTGGAAAAGGGGGTCCTATAAATTAATGATCTTTTCTTGCTCTGCCTCCCTCCTCCGACGTAGCCTCTCCATATGCTAAGAAAAGCACGGATCGAATATGAAGCTGGCCAATGATGGAGTTCCCGCCGGCGTACACCATTAATTTATAGGACCGGCACCTTTCTAGATTATATTCATCTTCTAGGTAAATGTCCATCTGGTAAAGTGAGCCTTCCTGCGCTCCCAGCCAAGGTTGTTTCCTCGAAACTGTTAACCGATGGTGATGTGAATGTATCACAGGATAACGGAAAACTAAACATAGCTATTGATCCCGAAAACATAAATTCTCTTGACACAATTATTGCTCTGACCCTTGATAGACTTGCTAAAGATATCAAACCGATTGTAACCGTTGGGCAAACATTAACCATTGGGGCGACAGCTAGCGCATCCAGTGAGTATGATAAAAGACCAGCAAACTCAGTCGTAGCATCCGATGCCAAAGAATTTTCCGAGGGGATTTTTGTGAAGAGCGCCTGGAGTCCGGCTCGCGATGACAAATCTCCATGGTTACAGGTTACACTGAAGAAAAGTGAGACCGTTGAGCAGATCCTGATTCGTGAAGGCACGTTTGGGAAAGCAAGTGCTATACAAAATTTCAATATTGAGGCCATGATCGATGGTAAATGGAAAATTATCTATTCCGGCAAGCAGATGGGCGGCGGCTTCGGCTTGGTGCTCGGCGTTCCGGTTACCAGCAATAGTTTTCGGATCGTTTTCAAAAAATGGAAAGGCGGAATCAATATCAACTCTTTTGATCTATTAACCTCTGTCACCAAAGAATAGACCATATAATAACCATGAGGAATTAAAATGAATTTTGGAAAAATAACCACAACAATTGCGACCATGTTACAGCTGAGTAGCACCCTAGCGTTTTCTGCAGACAAAGAAACCGACCATCAGGCCGAAATGGAAAAAGGTTGGCATTCAGAAATCTGTGAATCAAAATCCATGAAGGAGGCTGTCAAAATTTGGCAAGCAGATGGGTTCGGCGTCTTCATCGGTTTTTATGGTGACACTGAATTTCAGGGGCGTTGGCAAGGTGAGGAATTAACAAAAGACCTCTGGGGTGAATGGATCATGAAACGGGCAGGCATTTCCATTCCCGATTATGAAGCCAAGGTCAAAAACTGGAATCCATCAGAATTCAATGCAGATAAATGTGCTGAATTGTTCAAAGAGGCCGGTTTCAAATATAGCGTTTATATGGCAAAGCACCATGATGGTTTTGCTCACTTCAAAAGTCAAGTTGACAGTTACAATATGGTTGACCACTCCGGCTTCCCTTACGATCCATTTACGAAACTCAGCAGTGCAATGCGTAAACGAGGAGTAAAATCAGGTTTTTACTATTCCCATGGAACGGACTGGCATGCTCCTGGTGGTAAAAAGGGTCCAAAAGGGCGAACTATGGAAGAGTATTTTGACGAGCTTGTCCTTCCCCACCTAAAAGAATTGACAAGTAATTACGGGCCACAACACGTGGTCTGGTTTGACCTTGGAGCTCCCCAGCCTCTTGCAGAAAAATGTATCGAAGTTCTCCGCAAAAAACAACCTCATATTATGGTCTCCTCACGAGTTGGTGGTAAGCTTGGTGATTTTTCGACAGGTGGCGACTGTGACGTACCTCCTGCTCCTAAATCAGAACCGTGGGAAACATGTATGACCTTGAACGATCATTGGGCTTGGTATCCGCAGGATCGAGATCATAAAAGCCTCGAAGAAATTATTCAGATGCTTGCAACGATCCGTTCACGCGGAGGAAACCTATTACTAAACATCGGCATTGATGTCCGCGGGAGGATTCCGCTCAGGGAGACGATCACTCTGAAAAAAGTCGGAGCGTGGTTGAAAAAGAATGGCGAAGCCATTTACGGGGTAAAGCAAACGCCATATTCTGGCGACCTTCCCTGGGGAGTCTGCACTCAAAAAACAGGCAAACTTTTTCTGCATATTTTTGATTTTCCGTCCCTGGATACTCTTTTCTTGCCTGGGCTGCAAAATGATATTAAGAAAGCCTATTTCCTTGCAGACAGTAAAAAGCACGCGTTAGCTGTCAAAAAAGTGGATGGTGGTCATATGATTGACCTGACCAGTATTGATATTTCCGAAGATTTTCTTGATCAAAATGATACGGTAATCGCCATCGAATTCACAGGGGAACTTTCCGTTGACCGCACACCAGTGCTTGATCATGACCTGGATAATAAATTTATCCCGGATCTGGCAAAGAACAGTAATATGCGTCTGAAAAAATATCGCCGTACTCCATACATAGGATCAAGTTATCGCGTTTCTTTGGATAACGGTGCATCCAAAGGGAGACCCGGCAATTCAAGCTTGACTTGGTCATTTGCATTGAAGGAGCCTAATGCGTTTTCTGTCTTTATTGAATATGCGAATCTTACAAACAAAGCAATGCCCGTTACGTTAGAAATCGGAGAGAAAATATTGAATTTAGAATTACCACAGACAATTGCCCATTCGAGAGATCCACACTGGTTTAAAAAAGAGGATTTTGGGGTGGTACATCTAAAACCCGGCAAGGATCAGGCAATCGTTCTGAAAATTGACCAGTGGGTGACTGACGACGAAAAGCTTCCAGTAAACATAAAAGATAAGAAACTGAGCAAAAAACATGACGGATTGATAATCAAATCGCTGATTCTGAAATCAGTCTACCCGCTTCCGTATTAAAAGAAATTTCCGGAAGCAAAAACTGATAGGAAATCGCTTTTTAGGCGATTGAGGCACGCGCCCCGAAAGATTGTTTTAAAGAGTGGTTTCATGGGAAGAACTGAAGTGGAAAGCGGGGTTTTTGTCAAGGTTGGCGTCCTGCCCATCCGGGGCATGCCCCGGATGGGCAGGGTTGGCGGCCAGATTGACAAAAACCCCCGGTTTTTAAAAAACCACCCC
>JAOZKS010000032.1 GCA_029935255.1 Pontiella sp. | reverse complement strand
GCAGGAAATTACAGACGTTCCCGTGCTATTCTTCCTGCTGGCCCAGGTGGAAACCCACAACAACCGCCTCGACAAAGCAATGGTGGCGATCAAACGCGGCATGCAACTCGCCGACCCAAACTCCGCACTAGCCCATATGAACAGTGCCGAATTCGAACTCCTTCGCGAGTCGGATGAGTTCCAAATCATGATTAAATCATTGGAAAAGTCCGAGGACTAACCCCGATCAACGGCATAAAAAAAACCGGGTTTAACCCGGTTTTTTTGTGTAGCGGTTAAAAAGGCTTATTCCTGTCCTTTTTTCTGGCCTTTACCTTTTTTCTGGCCTTCGCCTTTTTTCTGGCCTTCGCCTTTTTGTCCCTTTTTCTTTCCCTGGGACTTTTCGTCTGCACTTAACTTGCCGTCGCCATTTTTATCCATTTTATCGAAGCGTTTTTCAACCTTAGCCTGATCGAATTCGGCTCCCTTCTTCTCTGCCATCGTCTTCTGCTGAGCAACAAACTGCTCCTTGGAAACCTCCTTGCCTTGGCCTTGGCCTTGGCCTTGTCCTTTTCCTTCACCTTTCTTCTTACCTTCGCCCGCCTGAACTGCCGCGGCAACACATACGCTGAGTGACAATACAAACCACTTTTTCATAATCCAATTCTCCTACCTGTCTGATCCCATGCTTTCAACCACCATCCATTTTCATTCATGAATCGGCCTGAAAACCATTAACCAAACGGAGCAGGGACAATCTTATTGGACATAAATCGAAAAAAAATGCCGTACCCGTCGCTATCCTTCGTCCCTCACGGAAACAACGCCCCGAAAGAAAGGCCGCTACCGCGAGAAAAACAAACCGTTTGAACATCATATTCGGGAATACATTTCAATCCAACGTGTTGACCAGCAATCCGGAACGGAGCTTCGGCTCGAACCATGTGCTTTTCGGCGGCATGAGCAACCCGGCATCGGCAACGGAAAAAAGTTGCTCCATCGAGGTTGGATACATCGAAAACGCAAGCGCAGCACGCCCCCCGTCAACCCACTTTTCAAGCTCCTGGGTCCCTTTGATTCCCCCAATAAAATCGATATCATTGCTCTCGCGCGGATCGGCGATTCCAAGCAGAGGAGCAAGTATCTCGTTTTGCAGAATACTGACATCGAGTGCCGCCACAGGGTCGGAGGAATCAGGCATTTGTTTCGGGGTCAGCGAGCTCCACCGGCCCTTGATGTACATGCAAATCTCGCCCGCATTCCGGGGGGATGAAATTCCGTTCGATTCGATCTTAAATTTTTCTTCCAAGGCTTGTAAAAATTCGGCTTCGGTGCCGGGCAAGGAAAGAACAACCCGGTTGTAGGCCAGAATCTTCAGTTCGCTTTCCGGAAACAGCACGGCGAGGAAATAGTTGTAGGGTTCATCGCCGGTATGGTTCGGATTCGCTGCGCGGCGCAGAGCCCCCACCTTGGCGGCGGAAGCGGATCGGTGATGGCCGTCGGCAACATACGTGGCTGGAATTTCGCCAAATGCGGTTTCGAGCTCTTCCGGATTTTCGAACTTCCAAATCGTATGGATCACACCGTCTTCAGCCGTGAATTTATAGATCGGCTCTCCACCCTTTGCGGAATCCACGACGGCATTGATTTTTTCGCTGTCGCGATAGGCCAGGAAGACCGGTCCCGTGTTGGCGTTCTGCGTATCGACATACCGGATGCGATCTTCTTCTTTTACTCGCCGGGTTTTTTCATGAATCTTAATCCTACCGGTTTCGTAGTCCTCGACATGGCAGGTCGCCACAATGCCGAATTGGAGGTGCTCGCCCATTTGCTGGCTATAAAGATATAGCGAAGGCTCCCCTTCACGAATCAGAACACCGTCATCCATCAATCGGTTTAGGTTGGCCTTGGCCTGATCGTAAACCGCCTCGCTGTAGGGATTGGTGCCTTCCGGGAGATCAATCTCCGCACGTACCACATGCAGAAAACTATCCGGATTCCCTGCCGCCAGCGCCGCAGCACCCGCCGCATCCACCACATCGTATGGAACCGATGCCACTTTTTCCACCTTGTCCGCCGTCGGACGCCATGCCCTGAATGCCTTAACTTTCATACTTTATCTCCGCTAGTTAAATTGAAGGGGCGCACTTTAATGCGCCCCCAAACAATTGTCAAAATCCTCTCTTAAAAACCTAATCCTGCTCGGGTTTGGGGGTGCGGGCCATGAGATCCATAACGGCCCGGCGCGGGTCTTTTCCTTCGTGAACAACAGCATTGACTTGCTCGGTGATGGGAACGGGAATCCCGTGCTGCTCGGCAAGTTCTTTGGCCGCCTGGCAGTTCCAAACCCCTTCGGCCACCATCTTCATACTCGCCATGATTTCTTCGAGACTTTCGCCTTTACCCAATCGTTCACCAACCCCTCGATTTCGACTGTGGCGGCTCATGCAAGTGACCATGAGGTCGCCAATGCCGCTGAGCCCGGAGAAGGTTTCGGGTTTCGCACCGAGCGCAATCCCAAGCCGGGTAATTTCGGCAAGGCCTCGTGTCATAAGCGCGGCCTTGGAGTTGTCGCCAAAGCCCATGCCGTCGCCCATGCCCGCCGCAATGGCAATGACGTTTTTAAGAGCCCCGCCGAGTTCGACACCAACGACATCGTCGAGGGTGTAGACGCGGAAGGTGTCGTTCACAAAAAACTGTTGGATCTGCTCGGCCACGGCATGATCGGCGGCCGCAATGGCCACGGCACACGGAACACCGCGCGCCACTTCTTCGGCATGGCTTGGACCCGAAAGCACGGCGACGGGGTGCCCGAGAATATCTTCAGCCACCTCGCTCATGCGTTCGTGTGTCTGTTCATCAAGCCCCTTCGTGGCACTGACGACCAGCGTGTCGGGGGAAAGAAAAGGTTTGAAGGATTCAACAACAGGCTTATAAAATCGCGAGGGAACGACGAGTACAACAAGGTCTGCATCCTTCACGGCGGATTCATGATCATGCGTCCACTCGATGGATGCCGGAACTTTGACTCCCGGCAGATACGTTACATTTTCGCCGAACAGTTTGATCTCTTCGAGATAATCCTGAAAGGGCCCCCACACCGCAACCTCGTGCCCGTTGCGTTCCAGCACCATCGCCAAAGCCGTGCCCCATCCACCATCTCCGATTACCGTTGCTTTCATACGTTATCCTCTTTCTTTTTTCCAATTCGGCTTTCAGTGCCATTGAGCAGGCGTTTGATATTCGCGCGGTGCAACCAAATCACCATCACGCCCAAGGCCGTTAGAGCGCTATTCACAATCCACCCTTTATCGACCACCCAAACAACCCCGGCAATGACAACGGCCGCCACCATGGAGGCGAGCGAAACATAGCGCCAAACCACCATACAGATACCCCACGCCAAAAGGCCAATTCCAACAACCATCGGCGCAACGCCCAGCAACATGCCGGCACTCGTGGCAACGCCCTTTCCGCCTTTGAATTTAAGGTAGACCGGGAAGGTATGACCGATGATCGCCGCTAGGCCAAATAGCACGCCCCACTCGGGATCGACCTCCAGAAGTTTTGGAAAAAAAAATGCCGAAATAAACCCTTTGAGCACATCCAGCGTGAAGGTAAAGATGCCCCACCCTTTTCCGACGCAGCGAAAAACATTTGTTGCTCCGATATTCCCGCTCCCTTGCTGGCGGATATCAATCCCGCGCGATTTTGCCACGAACAGGCCAAACGGCAATGCACCGAACAGATAGGCAACCAAGGTTAGAATTGCGATTTCCATAAATTCCCTTTCCTATTTACCGAACAGCCATTTACCCAGACTCTTGAGTTCATCCTTAAGCTCTTCGTTCTCCCCAATTTCCTCAACGTTTTCTCCCAAAATATCAATAAGGATATCGGAGCTGATGGGAGATGGCGCATTTGTATCGAAAGAACCTCCCTCTGCCAAATCTTTCAACACCTTCTTTACGGTTTCGCTGTCGCCTACCTCGCCTACGTGTTCGCCGAGCACCTCCACAGCGGCATCGGTCAGGTCTTCCAGCGGCTGATCCAGTCCGGCTTCCTTGGCGGCAGCCCCCTTTAGAAAGGATGCCAATAACGTCTGCGCATTTCCGCTGATTGCACCGGTCAGAGCTGCCTGAATATTCACCGAGGGTTGCTGAAGCGTCCCTTCAATGGGCACCGGGAACCGGAGCGAACCCACCGATGCCATGCCTCCCAAGCGGTCGGCCAGTTTGTCCTCGAAAACAATATCCTTCAGGTTTAGCGAAATTGACGAATGGTGGAACTCGCCTTCGCGGCAGTAAATCAGCGGTTCAAGGCCAAACGGTGCGGAACGGATGCCGAGTTTACTGTAGGCTTCCTCCATAATGCGCGGATCGATCTCCATCACCCTTCCCTTCAAATCAAAAGATGGATTTTCGGAATCGGAAACAGGCGCAAGATGAAGCATGAGGTCGGTGACAAAGCTGGTGCGGTCATTGCCAAGGGAACCGATCACCGATAGGTCGCCCCAAGGCGCGGCGGGGTCTTTTTGAGTCGACAGATTGCTACCGATCACATTGAGTCGAAGGGCTATATCCAGTTGGTTGAGCTTAAAGTCGATATAGCGCACCACGGTTTTGCATTGCAGCGCTTCGATCAAAATTTCAGGAAGCGGCTTGGCCTCGACTGGCGGCGATTCGGCACTGGGTTGCTTTCCAAGGTCTGGAACTTTTTCCAGTGCGGGTTTCTCCCGGTCTAGAACGGGAGCTTGCGGAAGCTCTTCCTGCACCGCATTAATGTTGAATTCGCCAGCCTTATTCCGGATCACATTTACCAAGGCCTTTTCGACCTCAATGTTGTTCACCACAATGAGTTTTTGTTTCAGCAGGGAAAGCGGATCGACCTCCACCACTACGCGCTCGATGGATACTAGATTTTCCAACAGGAACCCTTCTGGATTCTTCACGACCAAGTCTTTGAGGTAGAGAACGCCGTTCGGCACATTGATCGAGAGGCTTCCCACGCGAACATCGACCCCCGTCTCCGCCTTTACACGCGGCAGCACGACATCGCGCATCGTCTTCGTCAGGCCATATTGAAGAAATAGGTGCAATCCGAAGAGAATCACAAGGCCCAGCGCAAATATCGCAGTTATCACTTTAAAGGTTGTTTTCATTTCATCCTCATTAACAGACCGAAGAATACATAAGTTACGCCATATATCCACCAAGGAATTACTTCGTCAACAAGGCCCAATATTCCTGCTTCCACCACTTCATGACAGAGAAACCTCTACCAACCTCACCCAACACCTATATCGCTTAATTACCCCGATCGGGGTAATTAAGCGATATAGGTGAACGTGTGTGAGAGGACATAATGAATGCTTCGTTTTGAAAAACAGGGGTGTTTTAGCGGTGTTCAATCGGGCGGGTAAGGTCACGGATTAAATCTTCCTGCGCATAGCTTCCGGAAACAAACAAAGATACAGGGGTTGGCAAACGTATCCCTATTGAAAACAACGGAGGACATCATGAAAACACAACGCCGGTTCTTTGCCAAACATGCCAAATCCAGCGCCATTGTGCTTAGCCTATCCATCCATGCGCTACTCCTTGTCGGTGCCGTTACTTTTGTGGCGATACGTGTGCTAATCCCTGAGGACCCTGGCTTTGTCGGCGTGGAAGTGGACCATAATACACCCCTGATCAAACCACTCCCCCAACTTAAGCCCCTCATCCGAACCACGCGCCTACTCCCTCGATTGGAACCGATTCGCATCAAAGCCGTTAACCCGAAAGTTGCCAGCCTCATCATCCCGACCATCGCAACCATCAGTGCTCCGCTGGGTGTCGATGGGTTGGAGGCGGCGGAACCGATCCCCTTCAACATGGGTAGCGACTTGAAATTTCTCGGCAATATGACACAGCAAGGTGACAAGGTGGTGTTCCTCGTCCATGCCGGACCGGCCACAACGAGCGGGCAGGAACATCAACAAAGCCCCCGGTCGAGAATGACGTTCTACACCATCCGAACGAGACTCAACGAGTTGGTAGACGAACTGCCCTGCTACACGCTCTTCAACGTGGCCTTCTATTGGGCGGGACATACCACGCCGATGTCGCCCAAAATGCTTATCGCGACGAAGGAAAATAAGCAACGGATGCTCGACTGGGGATCGACGCTCAACCCGCTTGAAGCAACCGATACCTATGGATCGAGTTTCAACCCCGCTTTTCGACAGTCGCTGGCCGAACTCAAGTGGCCGGAGTGCATCGAGGAAGGCCTTCCGAAGTTTGGCCCCAAGTGGTACTACAACTATACCTGCGGCCCCGAAATCGCGGAATTCTACAAAGGAGCACGCAACGGCTTTGAAAACTGGGCCCGGGCACTTTGCTTTGCCATGGAGCAGAAACCGGATACGATCTTCATTCTCTGTACAGGCTATGTGATTGGCAACGATGACCCCGGCATGATGGCCGCGAGCTATAAAAAAATGGTGCGCAAAATCTATGGCCCAGACAAGAAGCGCTATCCCACGGTCAACGTGGTGGTGCTGAACAAGGTCGGCAGCGATGTTCAGAGCGCATACAAAAACAGAGACAAGTTCTTGCCCATCACCTCCGCATTCCGTGGAAAATCCGGCATCATCAAGAACATCAAGGATGTCATGACCGAGGAAGAACTTGATAAGCTGGACTACCTCGACTGACCTCTAAAAGAATGGAATCCATAGCCAGATCCGAGTTGCACCCGGGCGCGGATTCAAATAGTCTTTGCCCTGTTACGTACGTTCATCAGGAGAACACCCATGATTGTCCACTCCGTATTCTTCAAACTCAAACATGCCGTCGGTTCACCCGAAGAAGCGACCTTCCTGAACAAGGCCGCCAAGCTGGAAATACTCCCGGGAATTGAAAACTTCCAGCTGTTGGAAGAAGTCAGCCCGAAGAACTCCTACACCTTTGGACTCACGATGGAGTTTGCCGATCAGTCCGCATATGATGGCTATAACAACCATCCCGACCACATTCGGTTTGTTGAAAAAGTATGGTTGAAAGAAGTCGCTGAATTTCAGGAAATCGACCACACCGTCTATCCTCGAACATGACCCACAACCCAAAGGGATACCTATGAAAAAGAAAACCACAGCTCTCCTGCTTGGCGGAATCGCCACACTGCTTGCCTCCTGCTCCACGGTCAAAATTCATTCATGGTCAGACCCGCAATTCGAAGGCAGGAAGATCGGAAAGACCATGGTTCTCGGGGTGGCCAAAAGTGATGCCATAAGCCGCCAATATGAAGCTCTTTTTGTTGAGAGCCTCAGCGAACAAAGCATTGAATCCGACTCCATACACGCCTTGATTCAAAAAACCGAACAGTATAGTGAAGAGGAACTGGTTGCCGCTCTGAAACATCACAACTATGACTCCGTTCTTATAACACGCCAGCTCTCCGAGACCGAGCGCCAGCAAGTCGTGACTACGGGCTACTATCCAGACTATTACGACAACTACTATGGCTACTATTCCTATGGATACGCCCTCTCCTACAACACCGCCTACGTGCAGAGCTTCATGGAGTTCGAACTCGAAACAAACCTCTACGACGTTAAAACCAAAAAACTGGTTTGGACGGGTCGGCAGATCATCTACGATGATCGCTCCGACCTCACCAACATGAAAGGCATCATCAAAGGCGTGGTTAAGGATATCGGAAAGAAAGGAATGCTGTAGCCGTCTATTCCCCCGCAATATAGCGGGCAATATCCTCCAGCCGGATAAAACCGACGGGATGGTGGCGGGCATCGAGGATCACCGCACTGTGGTGCGGGTTGCGGCGCAGACGATAGAACGCCGATTTGAGACTTCGGCTCTCCTGAATTTCGAGAACATCCCCGGCGTATGGGCGAAGCGGATCGTCGTCGCCTAGTTTTCGGTTCACGACTGAAAAGATGGAGACCATTCCCACCACCGAGTGCTTTTGCATCAAAACCGCAAATGCACAACGATGCCGCGCCACAACACGCTTTAAATCGGAAACCGTGGCATGACTCGGCAACTGCGGGGTTTTTTTAAACGGGGTCATGAGCGTTCGAACGGGTACGCTGTGCATCGATGTTACATTATCCATCATGTGCGTCTGATAGGATGAAATCAGCCCCTCCCTTGCTCCCTCGGAAAAATATTCCTTCAGGCCATCTGGAGAAAGCCGATGCATTTCCCGGCCCGGTTCCTCGTCCAGACCGTGGGTCAGCAACCGGAAGAACTGCGCGAGCGGCCACGTGAGCGGATAGAAAGCAAGAACCAACAGGTTCATGAGCCCGGACAGGCGATACATAAGCACATCAGCCTTTTTACGAAACAGGTTTTTGGGGCCGACCTCCGCGAACAGGAAGAGCGGAAACATCAGCGTTAACGTAGCCACCATTTCAGCATTCCACGGAATGAATCCCAGCAAAACCCGCCCCGACTCAAACCCACCGCCCAAGTACAGATTCGTCACCTCGCGGGACAGCACATACACCGCAATGTTGTTTCCAATGAGTACGGTGAAAATGAAAACATGTGAATTCCGCAACAGGCGCGCCAAGACCACCGCAGCGGATCGATGCTCCAATTCCCGATGTTTCAGGCGAATGCGATTAATCATGTAACTGCCGGTTTCCACGCCGGAAAACAGCGCGGAAAAAAGAAAGCCCAGACCAATAACAATGACGGTGCCCCAGCTCATCCCGCGCCTCCTTCGCCCGTAGCGGTCAACTCAAGAACCACGGATTCAATCCGGTTTGAGCGTACGTGTTCGACCGTGAATTTTAAATTCCGGACCTGAACCACATCCCCCGCCACCGGCAGACGTTTAAGCAAAGAGACAACCAGTCCGCTTAAGGTGTCGAGAGCCAGCGTTCGCACAATTTCATCGGGCAGGAAACCCACGAACAAACTACGCCATTCCCGGATGCCCAGACTGCCCAGCAGACGATATGTACTTTCGCCGAGCTGCTCGACCGGAGGAGCCTCCATGGCATCGAACTCCCCGACCACTTCTTCCAACAGATCCTCAAGAACAATCGTGCCCGCCAAACCGCCATATTCATCCACCACGCAGACCATCCGCAGTCCTTCCGAAAGGAATTCGCGCAACATTTCATCAGCACGCTTGGTTTCTGGAACAAACCGAACCGGACAGGCAAACTCCATCAGCATTCGCTCGGGATCTTGGTTCACAAAGAGATCCCGAACCTCGACCACACCCAGAATATGATCCTCATCCTCCTCATAGATGGGAATCAATTCGAACCCCTGCTCGGATGCCTCCTGCAAAGCCTCCCCAACCAACGCATCCGCACGCCGGAAAAGCTGCCGAACGCGCGGAATCATCAATTCACGAACGCGCATTTCGGACAGATTAACGATATCCTCCACGATGGCCTTTTCCTGCTTCCCAAAAGTGGGATCCTGCTGTGTCGCCTCGATCAGCATCTTCAATTCGTCGGCATTGAGCTGATTATCGTGCTGACCGGACGGCTCCAGACGAAGGGTGATGGATTCCAGCATCCGGCGAACCGGTCCCATGAAATGGAACCAGCCGCGCAAGGGAAGTGCATTCAGGCGCACCACGCGCTCAGGAAATGAGATTCCAATGGCCTTGGGCAGGATTTCCCCAATCAGAATAACCAGAACCAAAACGGCCACCCCCACGACGGCCTCCCAGCCATCCCCGTAGTGCTGGCCAAAATCCCGCGCAAGCACCACGCTGATACTAAAATACAGAATATTGACTACAATGTTTCCGAAAAGAATCGCGATCAATAACCCAGAAGGGTTGTCGGCCAGCAACGAGAGTGTTTTTTCGATGGGCCGAGCCCGCATTCGAAGTCGCTTCACCTGCTCGCGGGTCAGGGAAAACAATGCGGTTTCAGTCCCCGAAAAAAAAGCTGAACACAACAGCAGCACGGCCATCGACAACAGTTCAACAAAATGGTTTCCAAGTATCTCCAAGACCATTAATCCTTACTTACCAGCGCATGCATTAAACCTTTCCAGCCATTCGATTGAAAGCCTGCGGGCAGGTTTTTACAAGGTTTTGAACTTTCCGCTTCAAAATTTCAATGGTTCGGATATGGTGTCTATTCATGAATCAATTTACCATAAAAACCCGATCACGGACCGATTTTGTCAACATCGACCAACAGGTATCGAGCAGGGTACGGGAAATGGGGTTGGTGGAGGGTGTAGTGACCGTCTTCATCCCCCATACCACGGCGGGAGTAACGATTAATGAAAATGCCGACCCCGATGTCGTGGCCGATCTGGAAAGGGTGCTCGACCGGGTCGTCCCCTGGAACGGGGACTATAGCCACTTCGAAGGCAATACGGCGGCCCATGCAAAGGCGAGTATGATGGGTTTCTCAACGCAAGTGATTGTGTCCGAAGGGAAACTGCAGCTGGGAACATGGCAAAGCCTGTATTTTTGTGAATTTGACGGACCACGCACCCGCAAGGTGTGGATTAAGGGAATTTAAACGGAATGAAAAACAAGAAACTTTTACTACTTGGCGGAAGTGTCTGCCTGCTGTTTTCGCTCTTCTTCGGCTGCGGTGAACGGGCCGGCGAAAAAGAATACAACAAGGCTCTCGCCTCCGTGAAGAATGGCGACTGGGCTCGCGCCCAGGGACAACTTGAAAAGGCCATCCGAAAACTTTCCGACAGTGAGAAAAGATCGGTCGCCAACAACCAGTTGGGAATCATCCTCTGGAAGCTCGACAAGCCAGAACTTTCCATCGAAGCGTTTAGCGAATCCTGTCGATTGTCGGAAGACCTTACCGGGGCAAACCTGAATCTGGCCATTGCGCTCTTCCATACCGGGCAACTGGAACAATCTGAGTTTGAATTCACCAAGATTCTCAGTGAGCAAGCAGACCATACAACCGCCCACTCCTTCATGAGCCTTATCCAAATGCAGAAAAATGATTGGAAAGGCGCTTCGAAGGAAATCACCACCGGATTGCGTACGAACCCCAACAACCCAGCCGGGCAAAATGCATTGGCATTGACCGAACTTCATCTAAACAAGAATAGCGATGCCGCCATCAAGCGGCTCACCCAGCTGACCACAGCCTACCCCGATTATGCCCCCGCAGCCTTCAACCTTGCCGTCATCTACGATCAGTGGCTCGGCAATAAAAAATCTGCATCACGATGGTTCTATGAATACCTGTCCAAAGCCGACGGAGACTCCGCACAAATCGCCACAGCCAAACAGGCCATCGCCCGGCTCGAAGGAACGAACACGCCCACAACAACCCAACCTTCGGCCCGCACCTATCCAGATGCCGCCGCCCGATTCATTACCGAAGGCTCAAAACTCCATGCCGCAAAAAAATACGATGCCGCCGTAAAGCAGTACGAAAAGGCCATCAAGGCCGATCCTTCCAAGAAGACCGGATACTACAACCTCGGTCTTTCCTACTATGCCCTGAAAAAATATCCGGATGCGGCTCAAGCTTGCACCCATGCGCTCAAGATCGATCCGCGTTTCGCGGATGCCCGCTACATGCTCGCGCTGGCGTATGGCCAGCAAGGAAAGTGGAGCGATGCCGAACGGGAGGCCCAAATGCTCCGTCAGCTCGATTCGGGCCGGGGGGATACTTTGCTGAAATATATCTCCAAGACCCGAAAATGATTGCCGGCCCTACTTCTGCGTAGATGGAAAAATCCGTTGAACGATCAAAACCCCGAGTCACGGATATCGACGATGCATCCCTTTATTCATCCTCCATCAACCGAATCGTTTTTTTACGTACTCAATCATTAACCGGTCAATAACGGCCGCCGGAACGAAGCGCGCGGCAAAACTTCCCAGATAGGCAGGCAGGGTCACGCAATAGCGAACCTTCGGACGGGGCGATTCCAGCGCATGCAAAATCTTCTCAGCCACCGCCTCCGGAGGCAAACGGAAGCGATCCTCGCTCATACCCCCGTCCCGCCGTTTCGCAAAATACTGCTTATAGGCCCCTCCAAACCGTGAGCCCTCGGTATCCAGCTTTTCTTCGCCCTGCCCCGCACAGTTGGTTGAAAAACGGGTCTGAATCGGCCCCGGTTCCACCAGCGACACACTGATACGGTTCGGAGAAAGCTCCACCCGCAACGCATCGCTTATCGCTTCAAGCGCAAACTTCGAAGCCGAGTAGACCCCCATGAATGGCAAGCTAAGCCGTCCTACCACCGAACTGATATTCACGATGCGCCCATAGCCCTGTTTACGGAAAACAGGAATGAGTTTATTCGTCAGTTCCTGCAATCCAAAGAGATTCACCTCGAATTGGTGTCGCATTGCATCGCGCGTTAAATCCTCAATTGCACCCGGCATGCCGAAGCCGGCATTGTTCACCACCGCGCCCAGCTCGCCCCCGTTTTTAGCCATAACCCAATCCACGGCAACCGCAATGGATTCACTCGAAGTCACATCCAATTTGATGGCATCAAAACCCACCCGCTTCAACGCATCGAGATCCGCCGCCTTCCGCGCCGTCGGAAATACGATCCACCCCTTGGAGCGCAGCAACTCCGCCGTCGCTCTTCCAATTCCCGACGAACATCCCGTCACCAACACCGATTTATTTCCGACTCCGGGAATTTTCATTCGTAAAGCTCCGAAAGCAAGTGAAAGGTATAACCTTGGTTTTGCAGGGTTTGATAACTATCGCGGATGGCCATAGCCGTTTCCTTACTCCAGATGTGGCCGATGGCGATGACATAGCCCTTTTCTCGCGCCTTGGAAACGGTACTGCCCCAGGCTCGTCGAACACTCTCGCGATCGTGCTGGATATCCAGAAAAACATCCCGCTCCTCCAAATGAACGTGTTGCCGCCCCGCCACGCGCGGAACGATGGAGTTGTAGGCCGTCTTGCTGTCGAGGAAATACAATCCATGTACCCGGCAGTAGTGCAACACCGCGCTCATCAACGCTTCGTTTTCCGTAACCCGCGATCCCATATGATTGTTCATCCCAACCGCCCCGCGCACCGAGACAAAGTTTTGATCGAGAATCTTCGAAATCTCCGATGGATTCATCCGGTCATAGATCGCGCCATCCCCCGTCTTCTTCGTTGCATCATAAGCTTCCATCGGCTGATGGAGAATAAGTTCCTTATCGGCATGGCGGCGGATTTCCGCGCAAACCTCGCCCGTCTTCTTCAAGTGCGGCAACACCGCAATCGTCATCGAAACCGGGATATCCATAAACTGCTGGATTTCAGCCAAATCCAGTCCGGCATCGTCGATCACCAAAAAGATTTGTTTATGGCGAACCGCAGAAGCATGCGGCGAAGGGTCGTGATGCGTTGGAACGTGGCAACCACCACACAGCAACACCAAAACTACTCCAAAAACAAACAACCGACTCATCAACTCTTTCCTTACTATTTCAACCACGGAATACACTGAATACACGGAACGTGCCTGAATACTTTTTTCCGTGTAT
>JAOZKS010000626.1 GCA_029935255.1 Pontiella sp. | reverse complement strand
ACCAGCACTGACTCAATACGATCCCTTCACGCTCTCTACTGTGTATGATGCTTCAGTAGTGGATTCTGGTGTGGGAACTTATGGTGAAACAAACCTTACTGTTATACCGGAACCAGCTACTTTCGGTCTGATGGGTGTTGCTGGGCTGGGACTGTTCCTTGCACGCAAAAAAGCTCGTAGCTAATTCTTAGTTGCTAGTTTGTTTGATAAAAGACTCCGCTTCGGCGGGGTCTTTTTTTGTAGGTGAGATCGGCGATCTCGCATGGCGGGGTATCGTATTGCACCATGCCACGAACGTAGAACGGCGCATCCTGCCCGTTTCCTGCAGAGCGGAACAGCGCAAACGGTTATGGGTTAACGGTGATACAAAGCTGGACATGGGGAAAATGCTGGAATAACGTTCATCAAGTCGTTGGAGATAGATATGCCTGAGTTAAATCGAATTACATTTAATCCTGCTGTGATGGGGGGGAAGCCCTGTTTGCGTGGCTTGCGTGTGACTGTCGGGGTTCTGGTCGGTTTGGTTGCGTCGGGTCATTCCCGCGCCAGAATTTTGGAACTTTATCCCTGTCTCGAACCGGAAGATATCGACCAGGCGCTTTCCTACGCGGCGTGGCGCGTTGAAGAGGTTGAAGCGGTATTGATTCCTGCATGAAAATTTTACTGGATATGAACCTCTCCCCAAAATGGGTACCGGTTTTGCTTGAGGCAGGGTTCGATTCGGTCCATTGGTCGAGTGTGGGAAAACCGGATGCGTTGGATTCGGAGATCTTGGTCTGGGCCAAGAAGAACGGTTATATTGTTTTCACGCACGACCTCGACTTCGGTGATATCTTGGCAGCCACGAATGCCGATGCACCAAGTGTGATCCAAATCCGGGTACAAAATCTTGATCCGGTCTATTTGGGTAAATCGGTTGTTGCGGCTCTCGTTCAGTTTAGAGCTCAGTTGGAGACGGGAGCTTTGATCGTGATCGATGCAAATAAAGTCCGAGCCCGCATCTTACCTATCCGAAGGTGATGTATCGTCCCGCCTCCTATTCCGCTGAACACCCGGTGGGCCATCGGGCTTATATTTATGGGCCGGATCCTCGACATGGAGAAACACAACGAGGATGAGGAATTTATGGGTAGGATACCTGTGCCACGAACGTAGAACGGGATTGCCACTCCTTGCAGTCGTTGCTTTCGCAGGCT
>JAOZKS010000625.1 GCA_029935255.1 Pontiella sp. | reverse complement strand
CACCCCTTTTTCTTCGATCAGGCTGGCATCCTGTTCTTCCGAAGCTTTTTCCGGGGTTTCGGCAATATGCTCGGGTTCCGGTTCGGGCGGGGGATCCGGAGGTTGCTCAACCCGTTTTTCAACCGGGACAGGAACCGCCTCCGCGACCACTTCCTCTATCGGTTGTTCAATGGGTTTTTCGACCGGCGGTTCCGGTGCGGCGGCTGGGCGGGCAATGGATGGAACCAAGGTGAGATGAACGACGGTCTGGCCTTGCTCCATCATGGGCGTGGGCAGGGTATAGATGCCTTTGCTGTAGAGCATGGCTCCGTGGAGGGCGACGGAGAGTCCGATGCCGATGAGCAGCGGGAGGTGGCCTATGGAGTTTCTTTGGTGCACGAAAACGAGATTTCCTCAATGCCGGCTTTTTTCAGGTCGTCGAGCAATTCGATGGCGAGGCCAAGGTCGGCCTTGCGGTCGCCGTTGATGAATACGGGTTTGGCTTCCTTGCCTCGCAAGGCCAGTACGCGCGCGGCCAGCCCGGAGGCCTCGGTGGGTTCGTCGTTAAGGAAGAGATGGTTGTCAGCATCGATGGTGATGGCGATGTAGTCCTCTTGTTCGAGCGAGACGCTTCCCGCCGACGGCAGGTCAACCTTCATGCCGTGGTGGACGACCATCGAGAGCATGGCGTAGATGAAGAAGACGAGCAGCAGGAACACCACGTCGATCAGTGGCAGCATCTCGACGCGCGCCTTCTTGGTTTCGTATCCGGAGCTTAGTTTCATGGGCTCGACAAAATGATTATGGACAAAATGATTTTCTCTTTAGGGTCAAAGTCCCCTGCGCATTGCCCGGCTGTTGTTTTGCCTCTTTCATAGAGGCGGAACAATAGCTAAAGCGCTAGACGAAATCAACTGCGGTTCCGCGAGGAACGGTGGAGAGGTGCAGAAGCGAAGCGGAAGCCAGCTGTTTGAAAAACAGAAAGGAGCCGAAGGCGAGTGGTCACATGGGGTTCAATATTGTGAGCCGCCGAACAGAAATCGCATAGACACCGGAGCGAAGCGCAATGACAACGCTGGGTGGTCTTGGGGTGGTTGAGCTGGCCTTCCCGGTTCCTGAGTACAGGTCCCCCCAAACGAGATATTTTTACAGATGGCACAAGTCCTTGGTTTAGAAGGGTTTGAGCTTGTTACACTGGGTCAAAAAATGGTGGAGGCG
>JAOZKS010000624.1 GCA_029935255.1 Pontiella sp. | reverse complement strand
CGGCCACAATATCGGGCCAATACTGGCTGGCACTCACGCCGCGCAATGCGGCGGCCTGCTCGATGCGGGCGGCGGCGGTCTTGAGGTCGAGGTTGTTGGTCGAAGCCTTGGTGATGAGGCCGTTGAGCATCTCGTCGCCAAACACCGTCCACCAGGTTTGCAGATCGGGAGTACCGGATTCGAACTCCTCCTGCACGGCCTCGTGCCAGGCATCCGGCACTGGTGTTTCCGGAACTTCATAGTCGGGACCGACCGAGATGCAACCGTTCAACAGGACAATGCCGGAACCGGCAAGCAGGAATAAAACCAGATTTTTTTTCATACGGACTCCAAATTGAACCTACCCATTAACCTGACGGAGGCAAACACTAGAAATCCCCATTGCACAAGTCAAATCCTTAAACCAACTTTACCCATTCCTCGATGCCGGAAGCACACGGCGGAAAAATTATCAGTAAAACAAAAACCTCAATCCCTAAACTTTCCTTACCCCTTCCTTCCATCCCTTTGGAAAAGTCGCTACAAACAACTTATATTCGATGTCGTCGATTGTCAGGAGGGAGAGTACACAGATGATTGGTCGTGCAAAGCGGCTGGTTTCTAAAAGGAGAATGAAAAATGATACATGTGGAATTAAATGTCGAAACTGGAATTGCCGTGTTCAGGCCAGAGGGTGCACTGTCAAAAAACGATTTTGATGTAGCCTCCAGCATGGTCGATCAATACCTCGATACACATGATACCCTTAACGGGCTGATCATCAACACAGAGACATTCCCAGGATGGGAGTCGTTCGGTGCTATGGTGAAACACATTCGGTTTGTTAAAAACCATCACGAACGAATCTTGCATATTGCGCTTGTCACCAACTCGAAATTTGGTGATTTGATTGAACATTTGACCCGTCACTTCATTGCTGCGGAGGTCAAACACTTTCCATACGAACAACTCGCTGAAGCAACAAACTGGATCCTTAATGCAAAGCAGGAGTAAATCAGCTAACCACGAGCATTAAAATCAGTCCTGAATGCAACTTCCGAATGCAACGGGAATAAATTATGGAAAAGAACACGGCAGCACCTCTAAAAAGCAAACGCATCGCCGCCATCGATTGGATGCGCGGGGTGGCCATGATCCTGATGATGATCGACCATGCGTCGATGGCGTTTGACGGCGATCATTTTTCGGCCGACTCCGCC
>JAOZKS010000001.1 GCA_029935255.1 Pontiella sp. | reverse complement strand
TTGTACCAGCGCCAGTTGCGGAACTCGGTCATGGAGTTGTAGCCATATTTGTCGAGCGTGGTGGCGTCCATTTCATATTTTGATGGCCAGCCGATATCGTCGGCCTTGGCGCGGTTCCACTGTGCAGTGGCTGTGGTGACGGTGCCGAGCAGTTTTTCATCGTGGATGAGTTTTTCGATGGCGTGGATATAGCGTGGGTTGGAGCGGCGTTGGTGGCCGATCTGCAGCAGTTTGCCGGTTTCCTTGGCGGTGTGCACCATGCTCGCGGCTTTTTCGAGCGTGTTCGACATCTCTTTTTCGCAATAGACGTCGAGGCCGGCGTTCATGCAGGCGTTGGCATGCTCGGCATGCATCCAGTCGGGGGAGGCGACGACGACCGCATCGAGCTTCTCTTTCTCGTTGGCGAGGAGTTCCTTGTAGTCCTCGTAAACGGTGACGTCGTGGCCATATTTTTTGAGGTAGCGTTCCGAATAGCGTTGGGAATAGTTCCAGATATCGCAGATGGCAACGAACCGAATGCCTGGAATGCGTAGGCAGGATTCGGTCAGGATACGGCCCTGAGCACCTGCACCGATCAGCGCAATATTGAGCTGATCCGGTTTTTTCTTTGCTGAGAGTTCGGCGTTTTCAATCGCGCGCGCCTTTAGCGAGGCCAGCATGGTTCCGGCGATGGCGGCCGTTTGCATAAATTGAGTTCTGTTCAGTTCCATGTCTAATATCCCCCGAGCGTATTTGTGAATAAAGATAACAAATTGTTTTTCTATCGTGTTTGGGTAGCTGGTTCAACAAAAAACAACCGCCCTTTCCTTCGTTTGTTTTCGAGGGGTGGAGTGATCGGTCTTTCTTGTATTTATGTCGAGGAACATAAGCCACTTACCAACCTATGTCTTGTAGAATCAACGCCAGAGCTTGTATGAAAAACGGCTTGGCGTCTTGCGGTTTTCACCAGAGCTTCTCTCCATATTCCCAGCCCTTGCGAACCGGATCCTTGATGTAGCGGTTAAGGCTAGCGTTTTTGAACGACATGGCCTTGGGATCATAATCCAGTTTCTTTCCAGTACGCAGGGCGATCGCGCCGAGGGAGCACATTTCCGACAGCGGAGCTGCATAGTCGAAGTTGGATCCTGGTTGCGGCCCCCCTTTGATGGCGGCATAGAGTTCGCCGATGGGATGTTTAGTTTCACTGCGCGGAATGCTTTCCGGGGGAAGTTCCGTTTGGCGAAACTCATGCCAATCCTTGCGGGACATGACGAGCATCGGCTGGTTGGGGCGTATGCCGGAATGGTAGAAGGTGTTTTTGGTGCCGACCATAAGGATGCCGTTGGTAGGCAGTTTTTCCGAAAAGTCGAAGCCTTCTGGCTTGGGTGGCATTTTTCCGCCTTCATACCATTTGAGGGTCAGCGGTGCTTTGTTGCCGCGTTTCGGAAACGTGAAGGTGATGCTTCCTGATGTGGGTGATATATACTCGTGGAAATCTTCCGCTTCGGCCTGTACGGAAACGGGGCCGGTCAGATCCAGTGCCCAAAACGGGGCATCTAGTAGGTGGCACCCAATATCGCCTAAGGCACCTATCCCGAAATCCCACCACACCCGCCAATTTTGGGGAAGGTAGCATTTGTTGTAGTCCCGTTCGGTGGCGGGTCCTAACCAGCCATTCCAGTCCAGGCTTTCTGGAACCGGTTGTTTTGCGGGAGGATACTGGTCTTTTGGAAACAGCCATTGCGGGTAAATCCGGTTAGTCCATGCATGGATTTCGGTCACATCGCCCAAAAGTCCGGCATCATACCATTCTTTGATTTGGCGGATGCCTGTGGAGCAGTGACCCTGATTTCCCATTACTGTTTGGACGTTGTAGTATTGGGCCGCCTTTTGCAGGGTGCGAAGCTGCCAGATGTCGTGCGCCAAAGGCTTTTGCACAAAAACATGTTTTCCAAGCTCCATCGATGCCATGGCCGCCGGGAAATGGGTGTGGTCGGGGGTGGAGATTAGCACCGCATCGATCTCCTTGTGGTGCTTGTCCAGCATGGCTCGGAAGTCTCTGAACCGGGGAACATCCGGGTGTGCTTCATAGGCTTTGCTTGCGCGGTTGTCATCGACATCGCAGAAGGCCACCAGATTCTGTTTGGCGGCTTCTCTGACTGCGTAGGCGCCCATGCCTCCAAGGCCAATGACCGCCACGTTGAGTTTTTCATTGGCAGATTCCCCGGGCTTTCCAATGGAAAATCGCGGCAACGACCAAGCTGCCCCCGCGGCTAAGGCTGTTTGGGATAGAAAGTGTTGGCGGGAGAGTGTTTGATTCATATTAACTCCATAGGTGATGACGGTTGTACGAGAGGGTTATTTGACCTGATCGGGCACATCGTAGTCGCCAAGAGCATACTGGATGCCGGCGAGGTAGTGTTGGAGGACGGCGGGGTTCCAGAAGATTTCGCTGTTGTGGCCGAGGGAGCAGTAGAAGACGCGGCCTTGGCCTTCGCGCTTGATCCAGGTGATGCCAAAGTCGTTATCGGTGCGGACGATCTTTGCGGCGTTTCCGCCCTTGACGGCCTGGGTGTCGGGGTCGTTCATGTCGAGGCTGGTGAGGACGCGCTGTTTTTCGCGGGAGTAGGGATCTTTGAACTGGTAGATCTCGTCTTTGATCTTGAAGGGCTGCCCGTGGAAACAGGCATTGATGGGGTGGTCGGGCTCGTCGAGTTTGATTTGCACGGTGCAGCTTTTGGTCCATGGATGGCCGCAGAAGAGGCCGCCGATCATGGCCGCGCCCTCTTCCCATTCATAGAAATTATCGCTGGCGGCATGGATGCCGATAATGCCTTTTCCGCTGCGGGCAAAGTCGAGCAGTGCCTTTTTTTGCTCGGGCGCAGGGTTGAGCTTGGTGGTGCTGAGGAACAGGATGGCATCGAAACGCGCGAGGTTTTCGGTTGTGAAGGCCTCTAGTTCGGTGCTGTGTTCGGTGGTGTAGGCTCCAGTTTTTTCGCCGAGCATTTCCATCGATTTGATGCCGATGGGGATGGATTTATGCACAAAGCCGTCGCAACGGGAGAAGAGCAGGATCTTCCGGGGTTTGGATGTTTTGGCTGGAGCCGTGGCGGGCAAGGCCTGTTCGATTTTTTTGATTTCCTGTTCGGTCGGGGGAACGAGCTTTGTTTTTGCGGCGGACGCACTGCCGACGACCAGTGTCGCTAGCAGGCCGGTGATGATTGATTTTGTTTTCATAATAATTTCTATGTGCAGTTTAGTTGTCGAAGGCTTCGTCGAAAACTTGGTCGGATTTGGTGAAGTCGATGTTTTTGACGAACTCACAGGCCTCTTTGGCCCCGTGTTCGCGATCCATTGCGGCATCCTCCCATTCGACGGAGAGCGGGCCAGTATAGTTTTGCTGATTGAGGGTGCGGATGATTTCTTCGAAGTCGACATCGCCGCGCCCGAGGCTACGGAAGTCCCATCCTCGACCGGGTGAACCAAAGTTGAGGTGCGAGCCGAGAATGCCGCTTTCGCCGTCGAGCGTCACGGCGCAGTCCTTCATGTGGACGTGGTAGATGCGGTCGGGGAAGGCCTTGAGAAATTTAACCGGATCGACCCCTTGCCATTCGAGGTGGGAGGGATCGAAGTTAAAGCCGAATGCCTTGCGATTTTTAATCGCCTTGAGTGCGCGGCGGGCGGTGACGGTATCGAAGGCGATTTCGGTCGGGTGGACTTCCAGGGCAAACCTGACCCCGCACTGGTCGTAGACATCGAGGATCGGATTCCATAGCTTGGCAAAATAGGCGAAGCCGTCATCGATCATTTTATCGCTGACGGGCGGGAAACTGTAGAGCAGGTGCCAGATGGACGAGCCGGTGAAACCATTGACCACTTTGATGCCCATGTTCTTCGCCGCTTTCGCGCTGTTCTTCATGGTGCGGATGGCCCACTTGCGCTTTTTTTCGGGATCGCCCGCGCAGTCGGCCGGGGCGAACATATCGGAACGGTCGTCGTTGAGGTCGCAGACGAGTTGCCCGGCGAGGTGGTTGCTGATGGCCCAGCATTTCAGGCCATAGTCGGCCAGCAGGTCGTGGCGTTCCTTGCAATATTTCTTGCTGCGGGCGGCTTTATCGACGTCCATGTGGTCGCCCCAGCAGGCGAGTTCAAGGCCGTCATAGCCCCACTCGGCAGCTTTCTTGGCAAGGGTTTCGAGCGGAAGATCCGCCCATTGTCCGGTGAACAGGGTGGTGGGTCGAGTCATGGGGTTTCTCCTTAGATCGTTGTCCATTTTGAGTTGGCCTTACTGCTTTTCACCACCGCATCGATAAACTTCATTCCGGCGACCCCTTCCTTGATGCCTGGGAAGTCGGTGATGAGTTCGGTGGCCTTTTGCTTGTTGTCTTTTGCGCGGATGGTATCGGCAAAGTTGCAGTAGTTATTGGCGAAGGCCTCCAGAAAGGCCTCCGGATGCCCGGCGGGAATGCGCGTGGCGCGTCCGGCCGCTTCAGACTTTGCGCCGACATATTCGTTGCCGCGTTTCCAGATCTGGGTCGGGGCGTTGAGGGTGTCGACATGCAGGTAGTTCGGGTGTTCCTGATGCCATTCAAGGCTGGCATCTTCACCGTGTACCCAGAGGGCTAGGTTGTTTTCCTGCCCGATCGAAATCTGGCTGGCATGCAGCAGGCCTTTCGCGCTCTTGTTGAAACGTAGCAGGCAGTTGCCGTCATCGTCGAGGCGGCGCCCCTTAACAAAGGCCGTCAGGTCGGCGGCGAGTTCTTTGATGGTTAGACCGGAGACATATTCGGCGAGGTTGGCGGCGTGGGTTCCAATGTCGCCCATGCAGCCGGCGGCTCCGCTCTTTTTCGGGTCGGTGCGCCAGGCGGCCTGTTGCTGACCTTCTTTTTCGATGGGGCGCGCCAGCCAGCCTTGTGGATATTGAACGATGACCTTGCGGATTTTTCCAAGGTCACCCTGCCGGACCATATCGCGGGCGAGCTTGACCATGGGGTAGGCGGTGTAGGTGTGCATCAGACCAAAAACCTTGCGCGTTTTCTGGACGATGACCTTTAGCTCTTCGGCCTCTTTGACCGTGAGCGTCATCGGCTTTTCGCACATCACATGAAACCCGGCGTTGAGGAAGGCCTTGGCGATTGGAAAGTGCATGTGGTTCGGTGTGCAGACCGCAACAAAGTCGATCCGTTCGTTCTCGGGAAGGGCGGACTCTTTTTCGAGCATCGTTTGGAAATCATTATAAACACGCTTTTTATCGAGGCAAAGCGTCTTGCCCATCTGCCGACTTTTCTTGGGATCAATATCGAATGCCCCCGCCACAAGTTCGATGCCGCCGTCCATGCGCGATGCCTTGCGGTGGACTTCACCAATAAAGGCCCCCGGCCCCCCGCCGACCATTCCCATGCGTAGTTTTCTTTCCATTTGGTTGCTCCTTTTAGATCTCTTCGGCCTTGTAGCCGCCTTTGCGCTTGTCGCCGAGATACATGGCTCCGAAGACGACGACCAGAATGATTGCGAACGGGGCAATGAGACGGAAGGACATGCGGCCTCCATAGTTGTCGGCCGGGTTGAGGATGTCGGTGGCCTGGGCCACGACGGGATCATCAACGCCCGAGCTGATGGCCGCGCGCAGGGCGTTGGCGGTGTCGGGGTGGGGTAGTGCGCCGTTGGGATCGGCCTGGATTTTGGCGAGTGCGGCGTTGGCAGAATCGATGCCGGGCTGGAGGTCCTCACCGAGGTTGCCTTCGGCTTCAGCCTGCAGCTGGGGGAAGGTGGCTGCGATTTGTTCGAGCACGGCGGTGGTTTCGGCCTGTGGCAGCTTTTCCTTGAGATAGGTGTCGGCGGCGCTTCCAATCATTGGAGAAGCAATCATGCCGGATGCAAGCATCCCCATACCGCCCATCAGGGCGAGGGCGAGCGCGCCGCCTTTCGGGATACGCTCGGCCACCACGCCAAGCATGGTGGGCCAGAAGAAGCAGACGCCGAGGGCGAAGACGGTGGCGGCGGCGATGGCCATGCCGATGCTTTCAGCAAAGCTGAGCCAGTAGAGGCCGAGCCCGCCCAGAATGGCGGAGATGCAGAGGAGTCCGGGCGGAGAGAGCCGATGGACGATCGATCCGGCAAATTGACGGAGTACGGCCATGAGACCGGTGATGTAGACGAGCACGAGAATGCCGTGCATGCCGCCGGCCTGCAGGATGGCCGGGATCCAGCGGTTGGGGCCGAGCTCGAGCGAGGCGGTGATGCCCATGCAGAGGAACATAACCCAGAAAAACGGGCGGAGGAAGGTGGCTTTGCACATGCCGCCAAAGCTGATGCCGGACTGCACGCGCTCGGTGGCCGGGAAACTCTGACCAATGAAGAGAATCCCATAGATGAGTGCGGGAATCATGACGAGCACGAGGCGCAGCTGCCAGGAATGGTTGCCTAGTTGCGAGAGAGCGAAGCAGAGTAGGCCGCCAATCACGATGCCGCCGGGAAACCAAACGTGGAACTGGTTAAGCTTAACGGTTTTGTTGTTGGGATAGAGCGTGGCGACCAGCGGGTTGCAGGCGGCCTCGACCGTGCCGTTGCCCAGCGCCAGAATGAGCGCTCCGGCAAAGAGCATGCCGAAGCCGTTGGCGAAAATCATGATCAATGGGCCGACCAGATGGCAAACGAACGCAAAGCCCAATAAGCGCTTCATGCCAAGGGCGTCGCACAGCGGGCCCAGGGCGATCATGGAGACGGTGAAGCCCCAAAGTGCGGCTCCGCCAATCATTCCGACCTGAGCATTCGTTAGAACAAACTGCGTTTTCAGTGTGCCCATAATATCGCCGATGACGGCAAAGGCGACGGATGTGGCGATAAGCGCAAGACAGCTTCCGAGAAAAAGCCGGGCGGCATTCGGGTTGGATGACTTCGACATAGTATTCTCCCTTGTATGGTTTGGCTAAACAAACGACGTAAAAATAGCTAAAACACCAACAGATGTCTTGTAGATGCTAGGCTCATAATTGTATATTTTAAGCTTCTTAAAAGAGGAGGCTTCCCATGGAATCCATGAAATTTAAAACCGATTTCCTAAAACGGATGCATAGCCCGCAGCAGATGCAACTGCTGTTCAACCACCTCCCGGATGTCTACTTTTTTGTGAAGGATCTGAAAGGCCGTTTCGTGATGGCCAACGATACGTTCGTTCGACAATGCGGTGCCGAGATGGAAGCCGAGATTGTCGGCAAGACCGATTTTGACTATTTCCCGATGGGCCGTGCCGAAAGTTATGTGAAGGACGACCACTTTGTAATGGAGACTGGAGAGAGCATTATTGATCGGGTCGAGCTGGCTCCAGACCCGGGAAACTCGATCCACTGGTTCATCACGACGAAGGTCCCGCTCTACTCTTCCGAGGGCGAAATCATTGGCTTGGCGGGAACCGCACGCGACATCACCCGGGCCGGACTGGCGTTACGGCCCTACACCGAGATGCAGGAGGTGCTCGAGCATGTACGTGATAACTATGCGAATTCGATCGAAATCAAGGAGCTTGCTGCATTGATGCACCTATCCATCAGCCAGTTCGAGCGGCGCTTCCGCAAAGTTTTCCAGATCTCACCGCTCAAGCATATCATGAACGTGCGCATTCGCGCCGCCAGCCTACTGCTGACCACCACCAACGATACCATCGCCGCCATTGCGCTCGACTGCGGCTTTTACGACCACTCGCACTTCACCCGCAATTTCCGGAAACTCATGGGCGTTTCGCCCAGAGAGTTCAGGCGGCAGTATGTGGGCTGAACACGCCGAAGACATTTCAAACGGGCTTCCTTATGTTACATCTAAACTGACGGCCGTCAGTTTAGATGTAACATAAGGGGGTGATTATGGGTTGAGCTGGGGCGGCTAACTGGATTGTTCCCATTTGATTAACCGGCCTGTTTTCAAGGATGAGCTTTGGGAATATTCCGAATAAAGAGGCTGTATGAGGAGTGATTAGATGCGGATGACGCGCTCTTCGCGGCGTGCGACTTCGGCGGCGAAAACCATGCGGTGCGATTCAAGTGTTTCCGCCGGGCCGGACAAGATGAGGGATGGATCGTTGTCGGCGATGGCACCGATAAAGGCTTTCATTAATCCATAGTCGCCCCCTCCATGGCCACCGAGGATGGAATGATCGACCGGGTCGGTCTCGATGGTTTCCCATTGGTCGGTCAGGAAATCGAAGTGGCGGATGGTGGAGCTGTCGCAGTCGAGCTCGCCCTTGGTTCCGAAGATGCGGGTCTTGCGGGCGGCGGCCTGAGTAAAGGCGGTCATGGTGAGCGAGGCGGTTTGCCCTCCGTCGAACTGCATGTTGACGATCTGATGGTCGACGACGTCGTTGTCGCAGGCATAGACGCAGCGGCCATAGGGGCCCGTGCGCAGGGCTTCGGCAATGTTCTCTTCGGTCACATCGGAGGTCAGGACATCGAGCGGCCAGCCCTTCAAGCCTTTTTCGAGAAAGTGGGAGTAGATCTTTTTTGCGGAGTAGGGGCAGGTGGGTTCGATGGTGCAATCGACACAGCGTTCGGTTGCGCCTTCGGGTTGCTCCTCTTTGCGGAAATGTATGAGGCTTCCGAAGGAGTGTATGGCGGTGCAGGGCAAGTCCATGATATGGCTGATCCAGTCGAGATCGTGGCAGCATTTGGCCAGTAGCATGAAGGATGACCCCGCTTCGTTGCGCCAGTTTCCACGTACGAAAGAGTGGGCCTGATGCCAGTAGCCGACGGGTTCGAGCGCCTGAAGGCTAACGATGTCGCCAATGAGACCGCCGTCGAGCAGTTCCTTGAGCTTGCGGGTGAAGGCGGTGTAGCGCAGGACGTGACAGACGGAAAATATAATTCCGGATTCCATGGCGGCATCGGTGATGCTTTTACACTCCTGCTCCGAGGTGGCCATCGGTTTTTCGAGCAGGATGTGGTAGCCCTTTTTTGCGAAGGCGATGGCGGGGGCGGCGTGTTCGGCATCGGGCGTGGCGATGATGACGGCATCGGCCAGTTTGGGTTGTTCGGCGAGTTCCTGCCAATCCGTGAAAATATTTTCAGCCGGGAGGTTATGTTTTTCGGCAAGTTGCTTGCGGTATTCCGCGCGCGGTTCAGCCACGCCAACAACGGTGGCTTGCTCCGGGTGCTCGAGGGCATATTCCGCATAGCCTGTTCCGCGCGAGCCCGCCCCAATAACAAGCAGTTCTATTTTTTTCATTGTAGTACGATTCGTTGTTTTTTCATGGAGAGAAAAGTTTCTTGCGTTTTCCGGGGAAAGTCCAACGCATAATTCGCTTTGCGCAAAGCACGGAATCAATTTAACTGGGGTTCTTATGAAATCTGTACAACAGCTAAAGGTGGGGTTGCTTAACGACCTCCATTATGATGGTGGGGTGCAGTCTTTGAATCGCCTATACGAATCCATCGCAACCCTCAACCAAGGGGACGCCGATACGCTGGTGGTTCTGGGCGATCTTGTCGATGGGACCAGCGAGACCCAAGCCGAACGATTGCTGCGCGAAGTGGTTGCCCTGTGCGATTCGTTCCGCGGCACCGTCCACTACATGCCCGGGAATCATGATCTCGACCATCTCTCCAAGGCACAATTCCACAACGCGCTTGGTTGCGCGGGGAACCCTTCCCGCTTCCATTTTGAGCAGGGGGGCTATGGATTCATCTGCATCGACGGCAACTTTTCGCCGGACGGGACGGAATACGACTGCGGAAATTTTCAATGGCAGGAATCGTTTATTCCCGGGGAGCAGCTCGATTGGCTGCGGGGTTGCCTTGCCGCCTCGTCGCTTCCGGTCATCGTGCTCTCGCACCAGCGAATCGATCTCGCGAGTGAATTTGCCGTTAAGAACCATGCCGAGGTTCGCGAGATGATTGGGCTTTCCGGGAACGTGCAGGCCGTATTTCAAGGCCACCAGCATGCCGATGATCTCCGGAAAATTGACGGAACGACCTACTACACCCTGAGCGCCCACAAGGACGATGCCGGGCCGGCGATGGTGCAGGTCGACCCGAAGGGCATACGCCTCTTGCGCGACTTCCAACCCCTTGAAAGGGTCTAAGCCTCCGATGCCGGCTCGTTCGAGCCATACCCACGAATTCCACCATGCCAATGCCGAAGGTGAGCGCCGCACGCATCACCATCATCACCGACCTCCATGTATGGGACGTTGCCCCGGAGTAGCCGCACGCTATTTCGGGGGTGTGGCGGAAACGTCTGGATCGATCTCCGGTCCGGTCGGATGGGCATTCACCTCAGCCGTCCAGGCGGCATAATCTTCTTCCAGTTGCTGGAAGATTTCAGGATGTTGGGTGGAGAGATCGATGCTTTCCGCAAGGTCGTTATCCAGATTATACAACTGCCCCTTGTTGTTCTGAACATATTTCCATGGGCCGCGCCGCGCCGCACCAGAACCCGTCTTGGCCCAAAAGAGCATGCGCTCCGGGAGTTTCTCACCCTTCAACAGCAAGGGGGAAAGATCAATTCCATCAAGCTTCACTCCCTTGGGCAAAGGGGTGCCGGAGAGTGCCGCATAGGTGGTATAGAAATCGAGGATCATGGCGGTTTCGTCTGTAACCGCAGGCGGGATGGTTCCTGGCCAATAGGCAATGCCCGGCACACGGTGGCCCCCTTCGGTCATTGAACCTTTCTTGCCTCTCAGGTCGGTCGATTGCGACCACTCCTTCGCAGGGCCATTGTCGGAGCAGAAGAAGATAAAGGTGGTTTGGGTCAAACCCAGTTCTTCAAGCGAGGAAAGGATGCGGCCAACTTCCAGATCCATCGATTCAATCATCTCCCGGTAGGCGCGCTCCATGTCAATACCCCCTTGTTTTGCCGAGCCGGCCCCGCGCACGGGCGGGTCGTTGGGGCCTTGGAACGGGCTGTGCGGCGCGCCGAAAGCAACATAGGCGAAGAACGGGTTGTCCTTGTTCCGTTCAATAAAGTCGAGCGTGTGCCGGCCGATCAAGGTGGTTTGATAGCCTTCTTCCGGGGTGAGTCGATCCTGCTTCCACCAGTCCTCCTGCTGGGCGAGGTCGAGGTGGGATTGATAGTCCACGTTGCCGCTGACAAACCCGATGAATTCGTCGAAGCCCTGCTTGATCGGATTAAATTTAGTGGAATAACCCACATGCCATTTCCCGAACAACGCCGTCGCGTATCCGCCGGACTTCAGCATTTCAGCAATCGTAAACTCCTCAAGAGCCAAACCCTGATTCCGGCACTCCTTGGCCTTCACCACTCCGGTAATGCCTGTACGCTGCTGGTATCGACCGCTGAGTAGCGCTGCCCGGGTCGGGCTGCACACGGCACCATTGGAGTGAAAGTCCGTAAACTTCACCCCCATTGCGGCCATGCGATCCAGGTTCGGAGTTTGAATGCCAGCGGTATTTCCGTAGCAGGAGAGCCCGGAATACCCCATGTCATCCGCCATGATCAGGATGAAGTTTGGTTTTGGGGTTGAGCCTTGCACCCATGAAACGATGAGCAGAAAAAGAAAAAGAAGAATGAATCGGGTGGATTTGATTATCATAACGGGATTCCCTTGGTTATTCAATATAAGGCGGACGAATCGAGAAACTGTACAGTGGACTCCGATTAGATAAAAGCAGAGTTTCAGTGGAATTAACCTTTGCGTCCTTCGCGTCTTTGCGTGACATTCCCGATAGTTATGAAACGCGTATTCAAGTTCATCACAACCGTGCTAACGCTTATCGTGCTCGCCCTTGTGGGCGGGACCCTCTTCTACGGAACCAAGACGATTCACGATTTGCTCGGCGACAATCAAAAACTCAAAGCGGCCATCACCACCCTCACGCATGAGGATCAGATTGGCTTTGCCAAGGTGATTAAACAGGAGGAGCGCGACGGTACGCTCTACACCACCATCAAATTTGTTGAAACTGCGCGCGGCGACATCCTCACCACCGTGCTTGAAAAGGAATACGAGATCGAAGGCGATGTTGTCCACTTCGACACCCTTATCGTTACCTTTTCCGACCAAGCCGTCATGGACGGCAAGGCGCGATCGCTCTACCTATGGCGGCGTGTCTACGGCGAGAACATGAACCCATCCGAAGGCTACGACATCGAAACACCCGGCACGAACCCCGAGCGCTACGCCGGGCTTCTGCGCGACCTCAAGCTACCCGAGCAGGAACTGTTTTGGGAAGCCATCTGGGATCTGGCGAACAACCCCGAGGCCCTCTGCGAGCACGGCATTAAAGCCGTCTACGGCAACGCCGTCTACAAGCGCCTCCGCCCTGGGCTCATCTACGTCTTCAAGATCGGCAACGATGGCCAGATCTATCCCGAAACCGTGCTGGACATGTAGGGAACGTAGACGATGCTTCCAGCTTCGTTTAGGTAGAACAACGTGCATTTGATAATGCGAAACGAAGCTGGAAGCATCGTCTACAAGGGCGACCCCACGCGTCAAAAACCACCCCGCCGCAAAGTAGGCGAGATGGTTGAGCGGGCCGGTTTAGCCAAGTCGGGCTAGATCGTATTAAGGAATGTTGTAACCGGTAATATTCCGTAGGTGCGACCCTGTATCAGAATTTACGGCGAAAGAAGAACAGACCTCCTCCCGACATGAGAATCATGACGATTACATTGGGTTCGGGAATCGCAATGATGCTTCCGGAAGAGGGCGATCCGCCTTGGGAGGCACCGGCAACACCCAAGGAGTCGATCATGCTCGCGGGAAGGTTGAGCGAGTTGTTGTAGTCCTGAATGATGAACTCCCAGGTTTCGCCAGCCTCGAAGATACCATCTTGCGTCATGCTTTCATACACGAGTGGCGTATTGAACCCCCCCCAATCGATTGCGAACGAATGCGTATAAATCAAAGGTGCATTTTGATCTGCCACCAGTTCGTCCACGTTCGAGAGGCTTGTTTCTGGATCAGCCACATAGATCAACCCCCATTTGTCTTCACCGGTAAGATTGGTGATCTCAAGCTGAACCATCGCGCCTAGACCTGTGAAGTCTGTTGGGCAGGGTTTGTGGCCGAGCCAGGGAATCTCTTGCACGGAAATGAGTTCATCAGGCGGGAATCCAATACCCAGCTCTTCGTACTCAGTCCATTCTGGAATAACCCAATCGTCCTGTAATGGAAGACCCGGATCCTCGGTTGCGACCCATACTGGGTTTGCCAATGCCGTTGGCAATATGCCGATCATCATTGTAACGATCAGGAATAAACATATTCGTTTCATCATACTCTCCTGAGGTTTGTCTACGGACACCATTGCCCAATAGAACTTAAAGCCTTCTACTCCTAAACCCTTACATTGGTCAAGGGGTATTTTAAAATATTATACATTGCAAAAGTATAATATCTAAAACAGGGCAATAATCTTAATCAACATATTTTTTTAAGCCATGGAAAGAGGGGGTAGGCCGTGTGCGGGGCAAAGATTTTCCAAAATTGGAATCGGTTGCGACTGTGGATTAAGGCACTTTTCCCGGATGTTGGAAATCATTCATAGCGACGAGGCGGTTTTGGCGGTGAACAAGCCGACGGGCTTGCTTACGGTACCGGGCCGAGGACCGGATAAGCAGGACTGCTGCTACCACCGTTTGCTCGAATCGTTCCCCGATGCGCGGGTGGTGCATCGGCTGGATATGGATACGTCGGGACTCATTCTCTTCGCCCGCTCTCCCGAAGCTCAGCGCACGATTTCCATGCAGTTTGAAAAGCGGGAAATCAGCAAAACCTACATGGCCCTTGTCGAAGGGATCATCGAGGCGAGCGAGGGCATGGTCGATTATCCGATGCGCAAGGATATGGAACAGCGCCTGCCGCCAAAGCACTTGATCGACTGCATCCGCGGGAAAAAAGCGATCACCGAATGGAAGGTGTTGAATCGAACCGCCAGCACGACCCGCGTCGCACTATTTCCAAAGACGGGCCGCTCGCACCAGTTGCGCGTCCACATGCAAGCGCTCGGTTTCCCCATCGTCGGCGACCCCATCTACGGCACGCCCGCCGCGCGCCTCATGCTCCACGCCCAATCGCTGGAGCTATTCCATCCGGTCACCGGCGAATCGATTAGGCTTGAATGTCCCGCCCCTTTTTGAAGAATACGCGCGCTATGAATGATCTACTTTATAAAGGCCACTTCAAGGGGCTCGATATTGCCTTCACCTATGCCGTAACGACGCAGGCGGTGAACGAGGCCGTGGTGCGCCATAATTGCGATCCCGCCGCCGCGCATATTCTGGGCCGTTCGATGACCGGCGCGTTGCTCGCCGCCGCCGTGCTGCCGGAGGGGCAGCGGCTGAATGCCTGCTGGCGGTATAAAGGGGCCCTGAAAACCATCGTGGTCGATGGGGGGCAGGATGGTACGGTTCGCGGGTTTATTTCGCCGCCGCACTTAAGCATGTATGGCGATGCGCACGATGGCCTCTATGGCGAAGTGGGCGCGCTTCAGGTGATTGTTTCCAAGCCGGACGGAGCCATTGCCAACTCCGGAACCACCCCGATTTCGCTGCACGATGCGGTGAACGATTTGGCTTATCACTACTGCATTTCCGATCAGGTCGAGACCGGCATGAGCGTGATGATTGGATTCAGGGCGGACCCTGAAACCCCGATCCAACTCTGCCAAGGCTGGATGATCCAGGCCCTGCCCAACACCGACCTCGAACGTTTCGACCGCCTCCGCCGTAAGATGGATGCGGAGGGGTTTCGTGAATTACTCAGCCATGACCGGTCGGCGGAAGGGTGTTTTGAAGAAATGGCCAAGACGCTTGCGGGCGACGAATCCGGGTTCGAGGGCCTGCACATGGAGGCCTGTCCGGCCCCGAGGTTTCAATGCACGTGCAGTCGCGAAAAAATGACGGCGGTCGTCCGTAGTCTCCCGATCCCCGAGCGGATGGAGATGGTGAAGAAAAACGAACCCGTCGGCATCCAGTGCCAGTTCTGCACTGAGCGCTATGAATTGAGCATCGAAGAGTGCATCGCGGCGTGGAACCAGAAGTAGAGCCGGTGGCCATCAATGGGTTCATTCTGCGTGGTTCCGCGTATTCTGCGGTTGCATTCCTTTGCGGTACTTTAAGATTTTCCGCCCCCCATAGAACCGCTTTTGGTTACGCATAAATATATCATATATGATATAAAACCACCAAAAATAACCCTAATATTGGCCTAAATATATAACTAATGATATAGAAATGGCGTGCCGATGTTTCCCCGGAGGAACTCCGACTTGCCGAGCCTGTCGGTCTGCGCAAAGGCCCCTTAGATTTAATACTGAATCAAGGCATGGATCGGTAGATTGGGGAGTTTGTTGCGACCGTTGAGGAAGGTGAGCTCCATCAGGAAATCGATCTCGGCAATCTCGACTTCAAAGTGGTTTTGGATTAACGCAACGGTGGCCGCCACGGTTCCACCGGTGGCAAGCACATCGTCGAGGACCAGGATTTTTTGGCCGGGGCGGAAGGCGTCGGCATGGATCTCGACGGCATCGGTTCCATATTCGAGTTCGTAGGTTTGCCGATGCACCGTGTGGGGGAGTTTTCCGGGCTTCCGCACGAGGCAGGTACCAACTCCGAGGGCATAGGCAAGGGCAGAGGCAAAAATGAAGCCGCGCGCCTCGATCCCGACCACCACATCGATCCCTTTGCCCGTATGCCGCTCCTTGAATGCCTCGATGGTCTGGCCGAAGAGCTTTCCATCGGCGAGCAGGGGAGTGATGTCTTTAAACTGGATTCCGGGTGTTGGGAAATCCGGAATCGTTCGAATGGCGGCTTTGATTTGTTCCATGGCTGGCTCCTTGATCTGACCGATCGGGATGTTGGATTTATAGGAATTGTAAGACAAAGTCCGATGGATAAACAGGTCTTAATAATTGCGAATAACACTATGTGAATGCTCAATCTATCTGCCATATTCACACCGTTACGCCAAAATGGCGGCAGAGAATAGAGAGAGGAATATTTATGGCGAAGAAAAAAGCTTCCCCGATCATGACGTGGATTTTTTGGAGCATCTCGGTGCTCGGAGTGTTCCTGCTGGTTACCTGGGAATATTTTGTGGCCGGGTTTTCGGCCGACTCCAGCAACATCACCTATCTAATTGTCATCTTCTTTATCTACGGATTCTTTGCCACGCTCCGGCTGGCCTACTATCTACAAGGCGAAGCCAAGGCGCTGGAGGTGATGGAAGCCAACCACCGCCTTTCCGATGCAAATACCTCCGATGCCGCCGCCCTGTTCGATGCCGCCATGGAACGCATCCGCCGTGGCGAGCGGATCGATGTGAAAAACCTCGTTTCCGCCTATTCGATCAAAATCAAGGCGCGAACCGATAACATTGCTGTGATTTCCGGCATGCTGATCACCATCGGCCTGCTGGGAACGGTGGTGGGCTTAATCATCACCGTCACGGGTCTGGGCGATGTGCTTAAGTTTAGCGGCTCGGATTACGCCGCCATGAAAGAGGGCCTGAACCAGACGGTGGCCGGTATGGGTACGGCATTCTATACCACCTTCTTCGGTGCCCTGCTGGGCGGAGTGGTTTTGAAGGTGCTCGGCTCGGAAATGAAAAAATCGGCCACCCTTCTGGTGGCTGATACGCTGTGTTTCAGCGAACTGTTTATTGCTCCGCAGTTTTCACAAAATTCTTCCGAGGCCTTGGTGCAGCTCGAAGCGGAAGTCGTTGTGCTGGGGGGGCGCCTCCAGCAACTCGGCGCAAGCTTTACCTCCGTCATCGACCTCCTCGACTCGAAGCAACAGACTTTGGCCTCCGGATTGGGCGAGCTGGTGAGCATGGTCGAGCAAGCCAACCGTCAGGCGGGCGAGCGGGTGGAGGGGCTTATGGCTTCCGTTGAGAAAATAACGGAAAAAGTGGACGACCGCATGGGGACGCTCGTTACGACGGTCGATAAAACCGTTGAGGAAACCAACCGCATGGCCGACGAACGTCTGGGGGCAATGGTTTCAACCATCGAAGAAACCAACCGGTTGTCGGATGAACGCCTGCAAACCATCACGAGTGCGGTTGAGCAGAATTTGGCGGATACAAACCGCCGGGCCGATGAACGGGTCGAGGCGTTGGTTTCGACCAGCCAAACGATTGGTGAAGAAACCATTCGAACATCTGCCGAAAGGCTTGAGGTTCTCACGAATACGATCGACAAGATTACGGAAGAGACCCACCGATTGGCCGACGAGCGGCTGAAAGCACTTCTGGGGTCGGTCGAAAAAGCCGCCGAGGACACGCAGCGTCAGGCGAGCGAGCGAATGGTCGATCTGGTCGATCAGGTTGGACAGTCCATCGAGGTCTCCGGGAAGCAGGCGGAGGAACGGTTGGGATCAAAGGCTTCCGATCTGGCCCGGAAACTGACCGAGGCCGCCGGGGCGCTCGCCGCGTTGGCGACACCGGTCGAACCTGAATCGACGGAAGAATAGAGCGATGATCGACGATCTTATATCTGAAGAAGAGCACGGCACGATTTTTGAATCGTTCTCGGATGTTGCGCTTTGCACGTTGGCGGTGGCTTTGCTGCTGGTCACCCTGCTGGCCATCAACATCACCCAGAACCTGACCGTCCAAATTAATCGGAATACCTTCAGCGGCGGGGTCATGCGGCCCTCGCTGCACCTCGAATGCACGACGCCCGATTTCGGAGCCACCACCGCGGATGAATTTACCGTGGAACGGGCTCTGTTTTCCGATGCCGCATACGTGGCGGTTCATCTTTTCAGCCCCTCGCTGGCACTGATCGCCACCGATGTTCGCGATGGCGGAACCGTGGCTTTGGGTGAAAACGAAACCTTTGCCCAGCAGCAGGACTTATCGCTCTACCAGTTCATGCTTCTTGCGCCGGGAATCGATCCGGGAAGTTTTGAGGCTGACGGCCAGAAAACGGCACTGCTTCTCCCTTCCATCCTGGATAAACAAATGGTCTACGAACCTAAGTCTGCCGATGGCTATCGCGCAAATGCCGACCGCCGCTTGACCAAGCAGATGCTTTCCGAACTTTGGCCGGTTTATGGAAATCCAACCTATCCGATGCGTCGACCAGAGGAATACAGCCAGGCGAGAACCCGGCTCTTTGTTGAATCCGTCGTGGTGGAGCATGCCGAGGGCGACGAACATTATATCGTGATCGGCCACTCGGCCTATCAGCTTCCCGATGCGCTCGACGATGGTTCGCTGGCTTGGCTCGGCGGGCTCTCTTCGGGGCTGACCGAGATTATTTATCTTGGAGAAACGTGGAGCAATCCGGAAACCCGCAGCAATAAACGGATCGAATTTTTTGAACAGGCTGGCTTCACTGATTGTGCGGATGCATATCGGGAACATGCATTTCCGACCCGTATACCCCAGGAGATGGAATCCGCTTTAACAATCCTTGCCCGGCTTGGCTATCCCATTGATCAGGCCGAGGGCCGCGCTCGCAATGCCATTGCACAACGGAAGGCCTCGGCCGCATTGCTCGCTGGAAATTTTGCGGACAATGCGGGGGGATTCCATCCGCCCCTGTTGGTCTATCCCGAGGCCTGGGAGGCCTACATCGAGAATGCCCAGCAGAAAAAGGCGGATCCTCCGCCGTGGTTCTATCACGAATTCCTAGACCGGCTCGGCTTTGACCGGATTACCATTGAACGGGCTGCGCCATAGGAAAACAGGTGTTGGAGATTTTCATGAAAAAAATCAAGCTACAAACCGTGGGCAAGTGGGTCTTATGTGCGCCGTTGATTCTGGCGTTTGGCTGTGCCTCGTTCGAGATTACCTCCTCGCCCAAAGCGGCGGTCTATGAAGGGGGGAAAAAAGTGGCCACGACGCCCTATAAGTTCAATCTCATGGCGGGCGAGCGTGCGTTCATACTTAAACGAGCGGGTTATGTCGAAGTGGAGGTTGTGGTTTCGTCGCTGGACAAAAAACAACTGCACTACCGCCTCGCCTGGGTGGGACGCACGCGGATTGATACACTTCCGCGGGGGGCCGACATCCTGAATTCAATAAGCCGCGAGGAACTTGGGGTAACGCCCTGCGGTCTGCGTCTGGCTGTGCCCGAGCATGTGCTCATTGAAATGGATGGCTTTGAATCCGTTCAGCAAGAGCTCGTTCCGAACGAAAGCTATGTGATCGAACTCAAACCGCTCGGGGGGTTTAAATCGTCGTTCTATAAAGATATTTCCTTCTCATCCGACCAAGGCGCGGTTGAGATATTTGACCGAGTCGCGGGCGAAAAAATCGGATCGTCCCCGGAGCAACTTACCATCGAAGCGGGCAGCGAACTTGAGTATCGCCTTCCGGGATTTAAGACCCGCGTTGCGCTCATCAGCAGGAATGCACCCCGGTATATTCGTATTCAGCTCGATCCGATCGAGCGAGTCACCATCACCGGTCCGGCGGGGGCCGCAGTCTATCGCGCGGGCGGGGTCGAGCAAATGGGCGAAGTTCCGCACACCGTCGAAGTCAATGGCGACACCCTATACGAAGTCCGCATGGAAGGGTTCTACGAATCCACGATCGCCGTTTCGCCGGGTTCGCCATCAAACCTCAAGGTCGAGCTAAAGAAAATACCCTACAAAACCATTGTCACCACGCCGCCCGGCGCGGAGGTTTATCGGTTAGGCGGACTGGAAAAACTCGGCGACAGCCCCTTCACCACCATTGTCGATGGGGAGCGCGTTTTTGAGATCAAGAAGCGGGGCTATCGATCAACGGTGATCGGCATGGGTTCCAGCTCGCCCACCAAGCTAAACGTACCCCTCTCCCCCGCGCCGCGCGACGACCCCGATGCCGCCGCGCTCGGCACACTCGACAATTCTGTAATTAGCACACACTAAGCGCTCTCCAGGGTGTGAAAGTTTCAGGAAGGCAAGAAATGAAGAAATGGATGGTTTTAATTTTGATGGGGGCGACGGCCGCCTCGGGCGTGAATAATTTTTTCGGCATCCCCATTCTTGCCGAACCGAAGGACGACATCAACGCCATCATCCAAAACCTTATTCAGGGGGAGTATGAAAAGTCGGGGGAGCACCTTCGGCATCTCGCCACCACGGCTCCCAAACTGGCCAAGAGCATCAAGCTGTCGGACTTCACCATTCCGTGCGCGGACTGTGCGGCGGAAAAGGATCCAGATTGCGAGGCGTGCAATGGCAGACTCAAGGTGATCGATTCGCCCGCGTTGGATTATCTGCAATACAAATTCGATAGTGCCATTGAGGAGGGCGAGAAGGTTGAGGTTGCCTGGCGCGATGCCAAGAAGGCGTTCGATATCCGGAAGAAGCAAGTTCCCGGACGTAAAGTTTTCCAAGGGACTATTATCCAAATTGGGCAGGATGCCTTTGTGATCAAAGGTGTTGAAGGCGATATCTTCAACCTGATGGGCTGCGTGACCGCTGGCGCGCAGGTCGGGCAGCCCTATGTGGGCTATTATTGGCCCATGCCCAAACATCCGTACACCTATACGGACGGGGCTGGAAAATCCAAAACCGTAAAGACCTACACCCTCAATCTCTGGTGGGACTACTAACTTTCCTGATATCGCTTCCGTGAGGCTCCAAACCGCAGGTTGATCTCCTCCGGTTCCCTCTGCTCGTAAGGGGATCTAATCCTGTTCTCCGCCCTAAAAACGAACGTTTTGCTAGGGTTTTCCACGGGGGATAAACTGGGGAGGGAAATAAGTGTTAAAAGAGGTTGCCCCTTCGCTTTTACAGGCATATATAGCCTTCAGAGGGATATGGTTATGATGAATGACTACATAGAGGATGAAATCGTTGTCCATCCAGTTCACGGAATGCAACTTTCCGAGGGGTATATTCGGAAGAATAATTCCAAAGGATTTCTGGGATGTCTGCCGGGGCTTTTGCCTTCGTTTGGTAAAACCAAGGAAGAGGTTCGAGTGCGGCTGGAAAAGGAAGCCAAGGCGTATTACGGTGACGATGTTGTCGTTGAAATTGCTCCTGCGGCCATCGCGAGCTAGTGCATTGCGTCCGAGTCTGGGTTTGTGATTGCTCCGTTTCATGGTACAAGTTTCCAATGCTTGGAAACGGGAAAATACAATGACTCTGGAAGAATTCGGCTTCAGCCCATGGTTCCGCGATCAGATCAATCCGGATTCGACGGATGGACTCGCGATTGTCCGCGTGACGGCGGTTCATAAAGGCGAGTGCGAAGTCTCCGATGGCGAAGAGACTCGCCCCGCCAAGACCACCGGTCGCCTGCGGCATCAAGCCAAGTCCAAACTCGACTATCCCACCGTCGGCGACTGGGTGCTCGTTAAGGACTTCAACAGCGGAGGCTTCGGGACCATCCAGAGCCTGCTCAAGCGCAAAACAGAGCTCAAACGAAAAACGGCCGGTCGCACGACCGGCTACCAGCTCATCGCCGCCAACATCGACACCGCCTTCATCATGCAAACGCTCGGGCCGGGTTTCAACCTCCCGAGGCTGGAACGCTATTTGGTCATGGTGAATGAAAGCGGCATCGAGCCGGTCGTTCTCTTGAGCAAGAGCGACCTCCTCGCCGATGAGGAACTTGAACACGTCATCGGCGAAGTCCGCGAACGTATGCCGAATGCGCAGATCTTGAGCTTTAGCAACACGAACCGAATCGGGCTGGAAGATGTTATGGCCCTGTTCCTCCCCGGGAAAACCTACTGCATCATCGGATCCTCCGGGGTCGGGAAGACCACCTTGCTCAACAACTTGCTGGGCGAAGAGGACTATCTCTTTACACTGCCTGTCCGCGACAAAGATGGAAAAGGCCTGCACTCCACCACCTGGAGAGAGCTCATCACGCTCGAAAACGGTGCGCTGGTGGTCGATACCCCGGGGATGCGTGAACTGGGCCAATTGGATGTGAACGAAGGAATCAACGAGACGTTTGACGATATTACCGAGCTGGCCGCCCAATGCCGCTTCAACGACTGCTCGCATGTCGGAACCCTCGGCTGTGCGGTTGTTGAGGCTGTGGAGCGGGGGGAATTGTCCGAAGCGCGCTACAACAACTTTGTCCGCCTGATGAAAGAGGCCGCATTCCATGATCAATCCGTCCTCGAAAAGCGCGATCAGGATAAAAAACTAAGCCGGTTCTATCGTTCCGTGCAGGGCAACAACCGCAAGAACAAGGGAAGTTATTGATGGAACCTATTTTTGAAATAGAAATGAGGGTGCGCGATTACGAATGCGACATCCAAGGCATTGTTAACAACTCCGTCTACCAAAACTATCTCGAACACGCGCGCCACGAATTCCTTCACGATGTCGGCCTCAACTTTACCCAGCTCCATGCCGGCGGCATCGATGCCGTGGTGACCCATATCCAAATGGATTACAAACTTCCGCTCATGCCGCGCGATGCGTTCATCGTCCAACTCGGGATGCACAAGCAAGGCCGCGTTCGCTTCGTGTTCGACCAAACCATCCTCCGCAAAGCCGATGGGAAACTCGTTTTGGAAGCGCAAGTCACCGGAGTCCTCACCCGCAACGGCCGCCCCATTGCCCCCAACCTTTTCGATGAAGTCTTCATTTCCAAAGGGTGGGTGTTTGCATAGGAAAAGGAGTGCGTATGACGATTAAAGATATCCTGAATCGGGCGGCCACGGAAAGCCCTGATGCGGTGATTCTGAAATACAAGCGCGCCGGGGCCTGGCAAACCACCCCCTTCGCCATGCTGCATCAACGCAGTTGGCACGTGTCGGAAATGCTGGCGAAACTCGGAGTTCAGGCGGGGGATCGCGTCGCAATTTTCCACGAGAATTCACCGGAATGGTACGAGCTCTACTATGGAACGATTGGGCTCGGAGCGATCGCCGTGCCGGTGGATGCAAAACTGCGGGAGCAGGAGGTGGCACATATTTTCCACGACTGCGGGGTGTCCGTGGTTTTTTGCTCGGCACGGAATATGATGGGGTTTGCGGAGCCGGGCGATCAGCAGCATGAACTTCGTGCCGTGATTGTTTTGGAGCTGGGAACCGCAGACTTGCCGAGGGCGGAGCGGATGGAATTTCATGACTATGCGCAATTGCGAGACGAGGTTTCCGATGTGGCCATGTCGGATGCCCGGGCATATGATCGGCTGAATCCGGAGGCCGATGCTCCCGCTTCATTTATATACACTTCGGGCACAACCGGGCGCTCGAAGGGGGCGGTTCTGACCCACCGGAATTTCATGGCGAATGTGGAGAGCATCGCCAAAGTCATAGAGGTTCGGCCAACCGATAACTTTATGCTGATCCTGCCGTTGCATCACTCCTTTGCCTTCACCGCGATGCTTCTGCTTCCGGTTTATGCGCGGTGCCAAGTGAGCATGGTTGAGAATCTTAAAACCATTAAGGCCAATATGGAGGAGACTTCACCCACCGTATTGCTGGCGGTGCCGCTGCTGCTTGAAAAAATGCTCGCACGAATCATGGCTGGGATCGAGTCGAAGCGGGCGGCCCGCTTGATGGTTCGCTATGGTCTGGCAAAAGTGGTTGGGAGAAAGGTTCATGCGGGATTCGGCGGGGCGTTGCGGATGATTGTCTCCGGAGGGGCGCCGATCAGTCCCGCCACGCTCGGTGCGTGGAGCAAGCTGGGGTTTAATATTGTTGAAGGATACGGCATCACCGAAACCGCGCCGGTACTCACCCTTAATCCGCCGGCGGCTCCACGGGTTGGAACGGTTGGCCTTCCCGTCGATGGAGTTGAATTGCGGATTTCAAATCCGAATTCCGAAGGCGTCGGCGAAATCATCGCATCCGGTGAAAATGTGATGCAGGGCTACTACAACAACCCCGAAGAAACGGAAAAAGTGTTGATGGATGGGTGGTACCATACGGGCGATCTGGGTTATTTCGATGAAAAGGGATATCTGGTCATCAACGGTCGGAAGAAGAGTTTGATCGTCAATCGCGAGGGCAAGAATATCTATCCCGACGAGATCGAGCGGCACGTGCTCAAGAGCACCTATGTTCTGGAATGCCTCGTGCTGGGTTACCGCGATCCTGCGGAAGATACCGGCGAGCGTGTAGGGCTGTTGGTGGTGCCAAACCAGGAAGTATTCGATGCCATGGAGGACCAATCCGGCCATCGCTTGACCGATGGGAAACTCGAGGAGTTGCTGCGGGAGGATATTCATAAACAGCTTGAGCCGTTATCGAGTTACAAGCGTCCGCGCAAGGTACAAATCCAATTCGAGGAGTTCGAAAAAACCACCACCCAGAAGATTAAGCGCTACCTCTACGCCATCGACACCGCCCAGTGAAAACCATTCATGGGAGAGCCGTAAAAAGGGCTCCCGGGTTCCTTCCTTGGGCCGCTCAGCAGTCCCTTGCCGTTAAAGTGGACCGCTTCCTCTCCAAATACCCATGGGCGGAGGTCGATCCATGTGGCGTGGACTGCCCTGAAAGGGCGAAGTCAGGGCGGGCCTTATGGTTCCCGTTGGCTCAAAATAATCAGGCCGAAAATTTATCTCCTATTTCTATTTGACCTACAAAAATCGATGAGTTAAACATCCCGGTTTTCGTGCAGGAAGGGGTATTCCTGTCTACGTTAGTCCTTAAACTGCAACAGGTAGAGAAATAACTCTTTACCCGTTTCCAAAGAGCTAATCAGACAGCTATCTCAATAAAAGAGGATTGAGTCTGATGACGCTTGCACACGATTTTACAGCAAAGAAATTATCATTAATGAGAAAGTATTGAACGATTAGAGGTGAGTTGCGTCGAAGAGCCCTCACTGGTGAAAACAAGATTTATAGAAATATAGCGCAGGGATAAAAGAGGGGTCTTGAGCAGGAAACGACCTGCAATCCGAAGGGGGTTGCAGGAATCCAATCCTACCCTTGCGCGACAAAGTTAAACTATTTAAAGGGTTTTAATGGCACAGCCCTTGCTACTAGCCATCTGCGCATCTGTGCAGCGTTTGAAACCGGTGATCGGCGAACGGGGCAACTTCTGGGGTAGCAGGCTATGTGCACTAAACTTGAATACAGGAAGAAGAATGAACGAAAAGGTCAGTCAAACCAAAAAAAGGTTGAGGGTCTTATGTATGGCTTCGATGGCAATGGGATTAATTGTTTCAGATGCGTATTCCGTCTCTCCGCCCCCGCCCCCGGATCCTCCGCCTGCCCCCGTGCTAACAGCAATCTCTATCTCCGGTTCGGAAGGCATGGCCGAGGGAACCTCGGCACAGTATGTGTGCACCGCGAGCTATTCGGATAATACGACTGCGACGGTTTCCCCGAGTTGGAGCGAGGATTCCGTTGAGGCGGCGATCAACAGTTCAGGGGTGCTATCCGTGGGTAATATTAATGCGGATCAAACCATAACCGTAACCGCTGACTATAGTGGGAAAACGGCTGTGTATATGGTTTCCGTTGCAGATATCCCGCCCGTGTTGACGGGGATCGTGATCGCCGGCCCCTCATCCGTGAATGAAGAGACGACGGCGCAGTATGTCTGCACCGCGACCTATTCAGACGGCTCCAGCGCGGGGGTTGTTCCGGATTGGAGCGAAAACTCCTCCTTCGCAACCATCAGTGCTTCAGGCGTGTTTAGTGCGCTCAATGTTTCGGCCGATGCCGTCGCGACGATCACCGCGAGCTTTAATGGAGAAACCGATACGCATGCGGTGACCATTCGGTATGTTGCTCCGTTGCTAACGAGTATTGCCATTTCCGGACCCTCGTTGATGGATGAAGAAACCACGGCGCAGTATGTCTGTACCGCATCCTATTCAGATGGCTCCAGCAGCGTAGTTGTTCCGAACTGGAGTGAGAACTCCTCCTTTGCAACCATTAGTAGCTCTGGCGTGCTGGAAGCGGGTGATGTTGCTTCGGATCATGGCCTCATGGTTACGGCGAGTTTTGGTGGAAAGAGTGATACGCATGCTTTAACGATCCATTATGTGCCGCCGACGCTGGAAGGCATTACGATTTCCGGGCAGACCTATGTGGATGAAGAAAGTTCGGCTCTGTATGTCTGTACTGCAATTTATTCGGACGGAACAAGCCAGGTGGTTGTTCCGAGCTGGAGCGAAAACTCCTCCTTCGCAAGCATCGATTCATCGGGATATTTGGTGACAGGCGATGTCACAGTAGATCAGGGCTGCATCATTACCGCTACCTATGGCGGGAAGCAGGCCGAGCATGCTGTGACGATTAACTTTGTTGCCCCGCCGGTGGTGGTGACGAGCCTTACAATTTCCGGACCGGGGAGCCTAGAGGAAAACACAACGATCCAGTATGTCTGTACGGCATACTATTCCGATGGCACCAGCGGCGAAGTGAATCCGACGTGGAGCGAAGATTCGACTTACGCGTCGATCAGCGGCTTAGGCCTTTTGACGGCGGGCAACCTTGCTGCCGATGAGCAATTAACCCTCCGTGCGAGCTTTGACGGAAAGACCGCATCGAAGACGCTTGTGGTCATGGCTATTGGCGACCAAGTGATCTTTCCGTTAAGCGGATTTGATGGCAAGACGGTTTCCGCAGAGCTATGGGATGACGTTGTTCAGACGATGATAGAACTCGGCGAGGAGTACGAGCCGGAGGAAATCGTGATCGAGAATGTGACACCGAACCAATGGTACTGGCTGGGGCTGCGCGAATACGATGCCGTCGCTGGCGAATGGATACTTGTACATGGCCGTTGGTTTAGAATGTAGACGAATAACAAGACGATGAGGAATACGATGAAAAAAACAACAATAGCACTAATCATATCAATACTCTGTGCAAACGCTTTCAGCAGCAGTGTCGGTCTTCCGCAGGAGCGGCTTGCCCTCCCGGAACTTCAGGGAGGCCACTTGGTGTGCATCTGGGACGAACAGGCGGGGAATTGGCTGAGAGCGTTTGAAACCTACGACCACGCCGGAACTTATGAATTTCAAGTTCCTGCATGGGGAAACTGGTATTGGATTGGCCTGTGGGATGAGCAAAACGGCGAATATGTCTTTGGGAAATGGATCGGACATTTTATCTCTGACTAAGAAGGGATGCAAATAGAGGGATCACCGATGAATATGATTAAGATTACCACCTGTGTTCTGGCTGTGGCCATGATGAGCGGATGCGCTTCGACCGGAGGTGCCAGCGGGCCGCGCGGTCCGAAACTCGTGGCATCGGGCCATTCGACGGAATACGGACAATATGCGGAAGTCGGCGTGGAGTTTTCTTCGGTAGGAGACTTTGTCGCGCTGGTTTCCCCCTCGCGCTGGAAATCACCCATTGCAACGGGCGGAAGTCTCTCGTGGGTCAACCCTATGGCATGGGGCGAAGATGCGGGGCGCACCGGACGGATTCTTATCGGCGAAGTCGTGATTATTGGTGGCGTCGCTGTTGCTGCGGCCGGTGGCGGCGGAGGAGGTGACAGCGGAGGAACGGTTGACGCTACGCCGGAAGACGGTGCTACTGATTCGGTTCCGGGCGATCCTAGCGGCGGGTTCGGAACGCCCGGTGGATAGCAGGGCGGTATCCAATCCATTCAATAAAGATGACTTGCCTTGTGCGGGCGTAATAGTCTAAAGAACGGCCTGATTTAACTCAGGCTGTTTTCTTTTTGACTCAAGGACGTTCAATGAAAAAAATTGTTAGACTGATTCCCATATTCGTGATTTCGTTAATGGTGCAGACGGGGTGCGTATCCTCAGGGGAAACATCCTCTTTGACACAGGATTTTGCGAAAAACAGACCGGATCAGGCCTCGTCATTTAGCGAGCTTGCAACAGGGGACACCGTCGAGCTTTCAGTTGAGGTGGATGGCCACATGGAGGTTTTATCCCACCGTGCACAGATCAATCAACAGGGTGTGGTTACCTTGCCCTTGGTGGGTGATGTGGAAATAAGAGGACACACACTAAATAAAGCACGGGGCATAATTTCCAAGACATACGGGGCGTATTATGTGAATCCGCCCGTTATCATGTTATCCTTGCAGGTTGACCCCGGGGATGGCGAGTGGGGATCTGTGACGGTGATGGGGCGCGTGGGGCGACCTGGCCGCGTTCCGCTCCGTAGTCAGAATGGCATGAACCTTACCGAGGCGATACAGGAGGCTGGCGGGTTCGCTTCCAGCGCGAATAAAAGTAAAATCCGTGTTTCGCGAACGGATGAGGACGGAAAAAAACTCAAGGTCTCCATCGATTACGACGAGATTGGGCAGGGCGGGAATGTGGAGGCGGATATCAAGCTGATTGCTGGCGATATTGTCTATGTTCCGGAACGGATCTTCTAGATGGAATCCCTCCGATCAGTTGGGCTCTTACTGCTTCTATTGATTCCTGGCGGACTTTTCGCGCAGGAGATCGCCGATGTAGAGGGATTTCAGTGGGGCTCGATGTCCATCAAACCCGAAGCCAGTGTGCTGGAGGCCTACGACAATCGCGTACTGTTTGATGAGATGTCTGGAGCCACGGGTGATTTCTACACTGAAGTGGCCGCCGGGATCTTCCTGAACAACCTTCCCGCACGGTATGATCTATCCGCCAAAGCCCGCTATGGGTATCGGTTCTATTCCGATCTTGGAGGCTTAAGCGACGATTTCTATGATGCGGGAGCTGCGGTTTCAACCGATGAAAATCCGTTCAAATGGGGCTTATCCGCCGATGTGGTGAAGTCGTTGAACTATAACACGGCCTACGATCCCTCCACCGGGAGCGGCCCCGATTCGATATTGACCGACGAGCCCAGCAGGCGGTCGATTGCCAGAGGTAATATAGCCTACGAGAAGCAATGGTCGGAGAAAACTTCAATCATGCCCGGCTATGATGTTCAGCATTATTTTCAAGAGTTTCAGGACTCGGGCTCGGCCGAATGGCAAATACACACGGCAAGCCTTCAACTCGGGCATGGATATTCCGCGAAAACAAAACTTACTCTGGGGGGAAGCTATAGCTTGCAGGTCAACGACGATGAGGATGGCCGCATCGGCACGGTGGAAGTCGGAGCCGAAAGTAGCATGAGCGACAAGGTAGTCTGGCAGGCATTGGTGGGGATGTCCGCTGCGGATTATGAAGTTTCAGGAGCCGACCAAGGTGTTGTTTCCAACCTCCGCGTCGTGTGGCAGGCCACGGAGAAGGTATCGGCCTATATTTTTGGAGGGAACGATTTCCAGCCGGGCTACGAAGGTGGCGCGGCGCGGATGGCTTACCGGGTGGGGTATGGATTGGGGTGGAAACCGGCAACACGCTGGATGGTCGGAGGATCGGTGCTGCACGACTATCAAGAGTCTTTGGGGAGTGGTCCTGCCAGCCCCGGTACGGGGGAAGTGCGACATTTTTTCACGGCGAATTGCGGTTATGATGTGACAAAGAAGCTGCAGATTTCCTTTAGCGGTCGCTACATCGATGATGAGTTTGACGCAAACCAGACCGTGCTGGGACTAAGTTTGGGATATGCCTATTAGCACTCGAGGGTGCGGTTAAAAGATAATACAGATTTGTGTGGTATTTGGGGCCTTGATTCTTTACATTCACCAAATTGAGTGTGTGGGCGCATATAAGTATAAGTATTTGAGGTGAAGCAATGAAACGACAACTAAGAACGGTAGTTATGGCAGTATTGGTGCTGGGTACGGGATCGGTGCTGGCGGAAGTCATTAACGGGGTTGATATCGACTTCGTGAATATTGGAAATGCGGGCTATGCCGCCGATGCCGCAACGAGCTACGGGTTTGTGGGATACAACTATCGTATTGGCACAACCGAAGTGACGATTGACCAGTTTGCAGCCAGCGGTCTTGGAAGCGGGAGCGGCGATCAGCCTGTTGTCAACATGACTTGGCACACGGCGGCACAATACGCCAACTGGTTGACGAGTGCCGATATCAACGTAGGTGCCTACACAATTTCTGGCGGAACGGTGACGGCGATTGACCGTTCCTTCCGCAATGGGAATGGTCAAGTCTATCTGTTGCCCACCGAGAACGAGTGGTACAAGGCGGCCTACTTTACGGGTTCGGGATATTCCCTCTACGCTAATGGATCGGCCCTTGCACCTGTACAGAATGGGGATGCGAACTATGGCCAAGGCGAAGGCGACCCCACATGGGGTAATACATCACCATGGACGGTGGGAACTGGATCCATGGAGCAGAATGGCACCTACGATATGGGCGGAAACGTCTGGGAATGGCTGGAAAGCACCTATGGAGGCGAAGCCTATAACCCTGGCGATAGTAACCAGAAAATGGCGTTTCACGGGGGGGACGCAGAGCAATACATTGTGCGGCTACAGGCAACTGATCGGACATATGATCTCCGTGGTAATGCCTACGGTCTTACCGGCATTCGCATTGTCGCGATTCCTGAGCCGGGAACCATCAGTTTGATGAGTCTGAGTACCATCAGTTTGTTTGCTACGCGCAGGATTCGCCGTCGTAAGCAGGCTGGCAAAACCTTGTTCCCCATCGGGCGGGAGCACGTGTGCGATGCCTTTGAGGAACGTGTGGTCTATGGAGAAGCGGACGGCGATTACCTGACTGAATTAGCGAGGGTGTTCAAGGCATCTTTCTTGGTTGCTTGGAGCCAGGTACATGCCCGTTACAAGGACTTGGATAAAATGTTTTGGAACCACATGGTCGTATCTCATGAGCGACGGGTGGTGCGGAGGAATTCATTTAGGGTATCCTTCAAGAAGAAGCTCGTCGGTGGCTTCGATACTTTTCTTTCGCTGATCATGAAATAAACGGACTTTTGCGGTATTTGCAAGGAAAGGCCTCTTTACCGAGGCCTTTCTTTTTTGATCTGGCGCAGGATGGGTTTCACGGATGGGTTTGGAATGCCACGCTGGGCCTTTCAGAAATACTTAAATAGGGTTGTTCTTTTTCTGGGGATGGAAGGCATACTGCGCGAAAGTGTATGGTTGTGCTAAAGAATGCTCAGGTGCCGAGCGGAACCTTTGGGAGGACGTGGGTGGGGACGGAATAAAGCGGTACACCGATGAGACTAAGATGAATACACAAAATGTATATCAAGGAGGGGGGGTAAACCCCCGGCCCGGAGCAGGAGGGCCGATTGCTCCGGCGACCAGCGGACTGGATCCCATGAATCTGTTGCGCATAGTACTCCGCCGCTGGGTGATTGTTGTGTTGCTCGCCATTGCCGGTGGATTAATAGGCACGCTCTATGTTCAGCAGACGGTTCCGATTTTCTTGGCAAAAGCCGAAATAAAAATGAGTGTTCGCCGTCCGAGGGTGATCAACAATGAAGCGGTTTTTGAGGATAGCAGTGCGAATCGCGACTCCGATGTGATCTTTAACACGCGCTTTGCCGAATTCAGATCGCCTGCCATGGAAAAGTTGGCGGCCCAGGAATATTTGGAACGATATCCTGATCGCGCAACGGTTCGGGGCGGGGCGGGAATAGGGCGATACACGCTGTCCACATGGATCAGGGACGTTTCGTGGTATAAAGACCCAAGTGCGAATATTGTTTATGTATCCTATGAAAGTTCCGACCCTGAATTTGCTGCAGAGCTCGTGAACGTGTTAACCCACTGTGCGGGTGTACTGATGATGCAGGAAAACCAGGCACTCTCCGATGAGGCGGTCAAGTGGTTGATTTCGCAGGTCGAGGAGCAACGGGAGTCGTTAGAAGAGGTGGAAAAGCAACTAGCTTCCATCCGCAAGGAACTTCAACTCGGCTCGCTGGAACAACGGAAAACCACTCTGGACCTTTCTTTGGCCTCCGTTTCTCAGGAAAAGGAAGAGGCGATCAGCAGGCTGGCCTCCCGAAAAACAGTATGTGAATTTGTTTCCGGCCTAAAAGACACCGATCCGAATCTGGAAATACTACCGACGGGATTGCCGAAGGAAGAGCAGTTGAATGAGTTGATTCAGGATTGGAAAACGGCGAATAACGAGCTGTTGCTAATGGCGGATCGCTATACGGAAATCCATCCCGATTATCGGACCGCACAGGAAAAAGAGACCCGGGTCCGGAAGCGGTTGGGACAGTTTATCGAGCTATCTACGAAGGCCATTTTAAACGAAATCGCTTTATTGGGAAAGCAGGTAAAGCAGATCGATCTGCGCATCGGGTTAATGAGGAGCGAATCGATAGAACTGGAGCAGTCTTTGGTGTCGGGAACACAACGTCTTCAGCGGCTGGAGCGAAAGCGGGATGCCGCCGATAACGCCTACCAATCCATGCTGCGGCGCATGGAGGAGGCTCGGCTTTCCGCCGATGAAAATATGGCTTACACCAAGGTGATCCGGAATGCCTCGGTGCCGAGGATTCCTGTGCGGCCCCGTAAGATGCGCGTTGTTGCTATGAGTTGTTTTTTGGGTGTGTTGGTGGGAGCCGGCCTGGCTATTGCACTAGCATTTTTTACGGATAAAATCGAGGTGGTGAGTGATCTCAAGGCACTCGGCCTTAATGTGCTGGGAACCATTCCTTCGCAAAAAAAAGTGGACTCGCGCGTTGAGTTGGCCACGATTGGATTGCGGGATAAATTTAGCCATATGGTCGAAATCTTTGCTGGGATTAATGCCTTGGTCTCTTCCGATAAATATATTGACCGAACGCAAGTCATGTTGATCTGCAGCATCATGCCGGGGGAGGGAAAGACGATCTCTGCGTGTAATCTTGCCATCAGTTCTGCATTGAATGGCTCGCGAACGCTTTTGATTGATGGCGATCTCCGGCGCCCGCAACTGGTCAATATTTTCAAAGTTGACGAAGAACATCCGTCCTTGCTGGAATGGCTATCGAACGGCAAGCATGAGTTGCGGCACGACCAGTTGGTGTCTGCGGGCATTATCGAAAACCTGGATGTAATCACCAGCCGCCACCTTCAGGAGATCAATCCAGCGGAACTTCTGGGGCGTGGTCAGCTGGCAGAGTTGCTTGACTGGGCACGTGGAGAGTACGACCGTGTGATCATCGACTCCCCGCCGCTCGGCCCCGTTGGCGATGCCCAGGTTCTGGCCAACCACGCCGATTCGGTCGTTATGATTTCAAGGATTGGGCGAACTCGCCGCAGGGGACTCCAGTTCGCCCTCGCCCGCTTCCGTGAAATCGATGCCCACGTTCTCGGCTGCATTGCCAACGATGTTCCGCACTCGCTTTCCGGCCTGTTTGGTGGAGCCGAAGGGTATGGGTATGCCTATGGATATGGCGGTAGCTATAAGTCGTATGGTCGCGACGAAGATTGATGTATGGGGAGGAAGATCCCTGTGATGTTTAAACATTGATTTTCAGAGGACTCGGAAGGTTTCAGCATGACACGCTGATCGACCGAGGGCGGTAGCGCAAGAGAGAGGAAGACGTTCATGCCCTTGGGGATACTTGGGGCGCACGGATTCTCTCCTTGTGATCGTCGGGCAGGGTTGGGGAAGCGATCCGCAGAACTTATGGAAAGAAAATCGCAATAGAAAAAGGTCAAAAAATGCGCCTATTAGTAATAGAGCATAGCCATGCTGGACATCGTTTCCCATATCTGCGAATGTTGCTTCCAGCTTTATGCGAGTTGGGAGATCAAGTTACGCTTGCAATTCCTAAGGACTCTGTCGATACGGACGAGTACCGATCACAATTGGCGCAATTTGAGGATCGACTTCTGATTGATCCGTGGTTGCCATCGCATGCTCATCGCCCCATGTGGTACAAACCTGCGGAAGTTCGTGAGGCAATTTCCCGGGCGCGCGCAAATTATATTTACGTACCACATGCAGATGGGTATGCCCAGGTCATAGGACTCCGTAGGTCGCTGGGTCTACCGACGATCCCGCGCGGGATCGAAGCGGAGGGGTTGGTCATGCGGGGGGCTTTCGCGTACCCGCAACCGGGGCTGAGAGCTTCGGCGCAGGCGGCGCTTTCGATGCGACTTTCTATGCATGGGCCATGGGATCGGCTGCATCTTCTAGATCCATTGGTGTACAACGCCATGAAGGCTCGCGGTGGCGTGGCTACGGATCATCTGTCACTTCTGCCCGATCCTGTTCCGGCGATGCAGGCCATGACCCGCTCAGAGGCGCGTCAGCGGTTGGGGTTGCCTGAGGCCGGTCGGTACATTGTGTCTGCGGGGGCGCTTGATGGTCGAAAAGGAATCGACCTGCTCATTCGCGCGTTCAAGCAGGCTAAGCGTGTCGGCGATGATCGGCTACTGTTGGCCGGACGGCTCGCATCTGACATGCGATCACTCGTCGATCGTGAGTGCAAAGAGTTGGTCGCGAGTGATCGCATGATTGCGCTGGATCGGTTCCTTACAGATGAAGAGTTCAATCTTGCAATCACCGCCGCCGACGTAGTCTGCACGCCGTATCGCCGCCATATCGGCTCTGCGAGCATCGCGATCCGTGCTGCGGCTGCCGAACGATTTGTATTGGCATCGAACTACGGTTGGCTCGGCCATATCGTTCCGACGTTTGGTTTAGGACGCGTGTGTGATGTCGAGTCGATTGACGTGCTTTCTAACGAGTTAACCTCTGCGCTAGATGATGCGCCGCGTCACACATGGGGCGAGTCGGCACACCGATTTGTAGCGTTCCATAGCGAGGCGAATTTCGTAGCGGCATGGACCGCTCGCCTCCGCGAACGACTGGGTAGGCCATGCGATGAGCAGCGGATGACTTGGGACAAGGTAATGGAGTTGGTTAACGAAGAGGAGTTGGTTTTTTAAGAAAACCTCTTAAATATAAGGATTATATCTTGAGAAGGGGGCGAATTTGGAGCAGATATTCTCGGCTAGGTTGAGTAGAGATTTTGAGAGGCTATCTTTTTCAGGGCATAGCGGTTGGTTCGATAATAAGTTTTGGTTGCTCCTGCATTTATAGGGAATCGCATAATATGGCGCAATGAATGCTAGGATATAAGCTTAGCTCGATCCTTCCCGATGAAACAGGGAACGTTTATCGAAAATTCGTGCGAGGAAAACAAATGAACTTCAGCAAAATAAATCTACAAGTAGATCAATTATTTCCCATACTGATGGTTGTTTTGGTACTCTCCAGCTTTTGCGCCTATGCGGGCGAATATCCGAATATTAAGAACATCTCAGAGCCAACCACCAACTACCTGCCCAGTTTCTCAGCATTCAATCCGCCCATTGATATAAATATGACCGTTCCCCTGGGTGCCCCTCAAATCGCCGAATGGACCCGTAGCAACAATCCCGGCGACACCATGGCGCTGACCGGTGAAGCACTCTCCTCCTTCACAGGGATAGAAGAAGGGCGTGATACCCGCTTTGTGCTTTATGGAGAAGGGTGGTCGGAGGGCGATGGCTTCATCCAGCGACTGGACGGACAGCAATGCGCTATTACCCTTCCCGAATCCCTTCCCCCTGCTGAAATGTACCTCATGTGGCCTCGCAACGATAAAGGAGTTGGTCGTCCAGTGGCGATCAACCAGACGGAAGCGTGGTGGGTTGGGTTTGATCAGATAGAGCGGGGGGATAAGTTCTTTGTTTACGGTCGAAACCTAAAATTGAGTGAGGGTGAATGCCATCTCTTCTACACTAATGAAACAAGTGGCGTTGGTGGATGGTTGACCAGTTCGAATGCGAATCCCTACAAGGCACCGTTTGTTATGACGGCATCTATTCCGGCAGATACCTATACGATCTGGGCGCACAATGGGAAGGGACGTAAATACGGATGGTCGGGTTCCTTAACTCTTACTGTAAATGAACCGAGAGTGTGGTCCGGAGCAACAAAGGATATGGTGGCTGATTTTGGAGCTGATGGTTCTGACGGTCTGGATGACCAAGCGGCGTTTGATTCCTGTGAAACCTATGTAAACGCGAATTCATATACAACCATCACTATCCCAGCCGGGACGTACCATTTAAGCGGGGCGTTTCGTGCTATGAGCAACACAAAATACGTAGGAGCAGGACAGGCCAAGACATTTATACGCCCCACTGATGGTGCGAGGACTGAACAGATCTTGTTTACCAGTTGGAGTCCCAACTGGGAACTGCATGATTTAACCCTCCAGCTGACCGATAATATCAGAGTGGACAAGGCTGTTTCCATATACTCCAATCATACCTGCAAAGATATCCTTTTTAAAAACATCACGATAACTGATGTAGAAACAACGGACGATTCCCTTCATGACTTCTTTTCTATGAACTCGGCAGAGCGCGTAGAATTAAACGGGTGCACGTTTATACTTGAAAGTGACCTATATATTGGAGGTGCTGAAAACTCAAGACTGGTTGATTGTGAGTTCCGTGGAATCCGTGATGTGAATCAAATGATGACCTTCAACGGCCTTGATTCCATTGACGTAACCGGATGCACCATAAAAGCGCACGACCCCTCTGATACGAGTTCTGGTGACGGGTGGACAAAGGGACGCTGGATTGTAGACCTCTATTCGCGT
>JAOZKS010000623.1 GCA_029935255.1 Pontiella sp. | reverse complement strand
CCGACGGCGTGGAAACCAGCCCCGAGGCCACCGTCAGCATCAATGTCCTTTCTCCCGGCGTTGGAACTGGGCAGATCAACCGCGATGTCTGGATCGAAATTCCGGGTTATTTGATCAGCGACCTGACCAGCTCGCCAAACTATCCCGACCGCCCGGACGAAAGCGGATTTATCGAAAGTCTCGATGCTCCGCAAGACTGGGGCAACGACTATGGCCAGCGCATCTACGGCTATCTGCATCCGCCGACCAGCGGAGACTATACCTTCTTCATCAGCTCCTCGGCCCGCTCCGAGTTTTGGCTTGGCACCGACGACACGCCAGAAAACCTCGTGAAAATATGCAACTCGTACGACCGTACCGTCGGCGACTGGACCGCGGCCGCTTCACCGGTCGCGCTCGTCGGCGGCCAGCGCTACTTCTTCGAATTACTGCACAAGGAAAACGGCGGCGGCGACCATGCTCAAGTGGCTTGGGATCTGGCTCAACCGGGAATGGGAATCACCAACATTATTACCGGAACCTACCTTTCCGGTCTCCCGCTCGAAGCGCCAGCCACCACCACCTATGCCGATTGGAGCAGCTGGTACGGGGTTTTCGGCGACGCATACCTGCTCGACTTCGCCTTTAACCTCGATCCCACGCTCGGCGAAACCCCCATCCTGGTTCCAACCACGGGAACCATGGGACTGCCCTATTGGGAGGTGCTGGAGATCGATGGCCTCGCTGTGGAATACCTCCGCCGCAAGGATGCGCCCGGAACGACCTATTCCGTGCAGTTTACCGACAGCCTGATGAGCAACTGGGTCGATTCGGCCGCCACGGAAACCATCAGCCCGATCAACGGAACGTGGGAGCGCGTTATCGTCGAAGACGAAGTGGACATCGCCAACGCCACCAACCGCTTTGGGCGAGTCATCGTGATCCAGAACTAGATATTCCAACCCTTGGAAAAAGGGTGTGGTAAATAAAAACAAAAATACTGTCCATTATCGGATTCGGCACACGGCTGATGGTGTTGATTAGGAAACAAAAGGAATAGGAGAAACGGAATGAAGAAAATAATTACCCTGCTAACCATCGGAATGCTTGCGGCAACACACGCGGCAGTTATTACCTACGACTTTGACGCCGGATTGGACGATTCAACCTCCGGCAGCGACCTAACCGCCGGAACGCTTGCGTATGCGGTCGGAACCAACA
>JAOZKS010000622.1 GCA_029935255.1 Pontiella sp. | reverse complement strand
CCTGAGTCCGTGAGTTAATTTCTTGCGAATAATAGTTACCTGTTGGGCTAGAATGACTAATATAGCCGTTCGCTAAAACAAAAAACCAACCCAACAGGTGAGGAAATGAAACACTATAAGCTCAAGACCGGCAAGGGCGAACTCAACTCAACCGGCGGAAACCACCTTTGCGGCCTCGTGCTCGGCAACCTTCCGAAGACAACGCTCCCTGCGAATTTCCAGCTACGCCGCTCTGATGCCATCGCCGACCGCGACATCCTGCTCTCACAAATCGGCTTGCTCTGTAACGGGCGAAATGATTTCAACGACATCGATCTCTATCGCGAGGATGAGGTTTTCATGAACGCCTACGGCCTCAAGGCGGTGGCCTCCGAGTCCGTTTTTCGGCAGCGCTTCGACGACCTGCCCGCGAACAAGACGCATGCGGCGCTGCGCAAGCTCAATACCCGCCTGCTTTCCAAACGGATCTTTGGGCGGGTGGATGCCGGCGGGCTCAAGCTCGTGCCGGTCGATATGGATGTAAGCCCGCTGGATAATTCTGGATCGTCGAAGCAGGGCGTTTCGTTCACCTACAAGAAGCACGACGGCTATGCGCCCATGTTCGCCTACATCGGCGCCGAGGGCTACATGCTCGATTGCGAGCTGCGCCCCGGCAAGCAGCACTGCCAATCCGGCACGCCAGGCTCCATTCGCCGCAACGTTGAGATACTTAAGAAGCTCGGCCTCGCAGGCCAATGCCTATTCCGCCTCGATAGCGGTAACGACGCGGCAGAAAACTTCGCCCTGTTTGGCGGCAACTATTTCCTCGTAAAGCGCAACCTGCGCAAGGAATCCCGCGAGCAATGGCTCGCGCTCGCCCGCCGCGTGGGCGACAAGCAAGAGAGCCGCGACGGCAAGAACGTCTACACCGGCTTTGTCGACCACCTTCACCCCGGCGGCGACGAGTCGCGGCCTGCGGTTTCCGCCGTGTTCGAAGTCGTCGAACGGCTCCGTGACATCCATGGCTACGAACTGCTCATCCCCGAAATCGAAGTCAACATGTGGTGGACCAATCTGCCTTGCTCGGCTCCAACCGCCATCGGCCTCTACCACGACCACGGCACAAGCGAACAGTTCCACAGCGAACTCAAAAGCGACCTCGATGTCGAACGCCTGCCTTCCGGAAAACTCTGCGCCAACAAGATCATCCTGCTCTGCGCCA
>JAOZKS010000243.1 GCA_029935255.1 Pontiella sp. | reverse complement strand
TGGGGTGAAAGACGGGATTCGAACCCGCGGCCTCCTGGACCACAACCAGGCGCTCTAACCAACTGAGCTACAATCACCAACCGAAAGAAGACGAAAAGATATAGATAAACGCAGGGATTTCAACCCTTTTTGTCAGTAAAAATCAACCAGATCGGCTTGCCTTTAGAATCCCTTCTCATTACGTTCTGCCCCGATTTAAACCTTTAATTCCAATTTGGATGGAAACGGATATGAAAAAATATAACGTATGTATCGTCGGCGCTGGCGCCGTTGGAAAAGAAATGATTCGCCTGCTGCGCAAACGCAATTTCCCGGCAGAGAGTATTGTGATTCTAGCGCGCTCGGCGCGTGAAGAGAGGATTGATGGCGAAACCTATCAGGTGAAGGAAACGACTGCGGAGGCTTTCGATGGAATGGACTTTGCTTTCTTCGCCGGAACCGAAGGGGCCAAAGGGGCATCGCAAACCTGGGGCTGGATCGCGGCCGAAAAGGGCTGTGTGGTGATCGATAATGGCGACGACTTTCGTATGGATGATCGCGTGCCGCTGGTGATCCCGGAGATTAACCCGGAAGCACTGAAGGACCACAAAGGGCTGATTGCCAATCCGAATTGCAGCACCATCATTGCGCTCATGGCGCTGGGGCCGTTGCACAAGGCTTTTGGAATCAAGCATGTTGTGGCCTCGACCTACCAAGCCGTCTCCGGAAGTGGCGCGGGTGCAATCCGCGAGCTGGAGGAACAGGCGCGGGCCTGGACAGCGGGTGTGGAGATGAAAGCCGAAGCCTATCCGTATCCCATTGCGTTCAATGTGCTCGCACAGATCGGCGGAGCGCAGGATGGACATCCGAGCGAGGAGCTGAAGATGGGCCGCGAAACCCATAAGATTCTGGCCGACGATTCGATCCGTGTTTCCTGCACTTGCGTACGCGTTCCGGTCTTCAACTCGCACAGTGAGGCACTGCATGTGTCGTTCGAAAAGCCGGTAACGCCGGAAGCCGCCCGCGAAGTATTGGAAAAAGCCGATGGCGTGGAGCTGGCGGACGACATCGACAATGCGGTTTTCCCGATGCCGATGGATGCGAATGGGAAAGAAGAAGTGCTCGTGGGCCGTATCCGCAAGGATCAGGGCTTTGACAACGGTCTTTCCTTGTTCGTGGCTGGCGATAACCTCTGGAAAGGTGCGGCGCTCAACGCGATCCAGATCGCTGAAAAACTCATTGAGATGAATGGGTAGTTCGAACACGTACTTTCCAACAAAAAAAGCCCGCTGTCCGGCGGGCTTTTTCGTATTCAAAGGGGTTGGGGATTAGTATCCGCCACCTCCACCGCCCGCGCCGGGGATGGAGCGGGAGCCTTCCCATTGCTGCGGGGTGTTCCACGGCATATCGGAATATTCCTTTTCGTCGTGGTAGGGGTCTTCGGGGGTGGCGCAACCGCAGAGGCCGAGCAGGGCGGCGGTCACGAAAAAATAGATAAATTCAATGGGTGTTTTCATGGTGCTGAAAAAAAAGCCGTCCCGCTTACGCGGGACGGTATATGCAGTACTTAACGCAGGTTTAAAGTACAGCGTCTTTAGCTGCTTTTGCGATACGGAACTTGAGTACACGCTTAGCGGCGATCTGAATGGTTTCTCCGGTAGCCGGGTTGCGACCCATGCGGGCTTTGCGGTCAACAATGACAAGCTTGCCGATACCAGGAATGGTGAAGCCATCAGCGGCACCTTCGTATGCAAGTTCTGCGAGACCTTCCAACGCGTCTTTAGCCTGAGCTTTAGAGATGTCAGCTTTTTCTGCTACTGCTGCGATGATCTGCGATTTAGTCATGGGTTTTGCCATTATATTACTCCTCGTTCTTACCTGGTTAATTCCAAACAATACTGCCCGATCTCCGTACCGGTTCAGCGATGAAGAAGTTTTAGGGTATCCCGCACGGCAACGCAATAGGAAAAAACACAAAAACCAATATTCACAGGGGTGGAGAGCATGTTTTGATCAAACGGAAGAGAGCACGAGGAAGACGATCATATTAGGTGTTGTTTTGTCATGTTCCGGCTTGCTCCAAAATTTTACTTCTGGTTCTATTTAGCGGCTAAGCGGAGCCATGCAAGTTGCCGTCGCGCATTACGAGGGTTATTCGAATTGCTGGGTGCAGTATTATACCGAAGGAAAATACGATTGAAAAACCGCCCGACCCGAACCATGACCCCGCTATCGGATAAAGTGAACGAGTTGTAAAACCTTACCCATGTTTATATTGCTTATAATTTGTTTTGCCGCGGCCGGGCTTGCCCCTTGGCTTCACCGCCGGATTCCCCGGTTTGCCGGAACCGTGCTGGCTCTTGCTCCCGCCTCCTTTTTCGCCTGGCTTCTGCGGCAGCTTCCCGAGGTGATGCATGGCCATCCTGTCGAGGAAAGTTTCCATTGGGTGGAAGGGCTTGGTATTGAATTTGCGCTTCGACTCGATGGGCTCAGTCTTCTTTTTGCGTTGCTCATCAGCGGAATTGGAACGCTGATTCTTTTATACACGCAAGGCTACTTCAAGGGCAATCCGCAGCAAGGCCGCTTCCTGATGTATATGATTGCGTTCATGGCATCGATGCTCGGCGTGGTGCTGGGCGATCATCTTTTGATCGTTTTTATCTTCTGGGAGCTCACCAGTTTCACCTCCTATCTGTTGATCGGCTTCAACCATGAAAGCGAAGCCGCCCGCTCTGCCGCACTCCAGGCGATGATTGTAACGGTGCTCGGCGGACTTTTCCTGCTGGCCGGAAGCATTCTGCTGGCACAGGCACTCGACACCTGGTTGCTCTCGGAAATCATCCAGCGCGGTTCAGAACTTCGTGCTCACCCGCACTACGTGCCGATCCTCGTTCTCATCTGCATCGGTGCCTTCACCAAGTCGGCGCAGTTTCCTTTCCACTTCTGGTTGCCCAATGCCATGCAGGCCCCCACACCCGCGAGTGCCTATCTGCACTCCTCCACCATGGTCAAGGCGGGGGTCTATCTCCTCGCTCGCCTGCACCCCGCGCTGGGAGGAACGGAAGAGTGGGCCGCCCTTCTGACGACCATCGGAGCCCTCACGTTCCTGACGGGTGCGATCATGGCGATCGGCCAAACCGTGCTCAAGCGGTTGCTGGCCTACACCACCGTCTCCGCGCTTGGCGCGATGGTGATGCTGCTCGGCCTCGGCACCGCCGATACGATTAAGGCGATGGCCACCTTTGTGCTCGCGCACGCATTCTATAAACGCGCTCTTTCTGGTGGCAGGCGGCATTACGCATGAAACCGGCGGCGAAACCTCGGTCGACAAGCTCGGCGGCCTGCGAAAAGCCATGCCGGTTTCGTTCGCCTGCGCGTTGGTCGCGGGTCTTTCAATGGGCGGCTTCCCGCCGTTCCTCGGTTTCGTGGCGAAGGAAACCTGGCTGCATGCGCTCGGCGAAACGCCTCTGCTGATTGCCGCGACCGTGGTCGGTGGAGCGGCCTATGTGCTCGTTGGCTTTTCGGTCGGATGGAAACCTTTTATGGGGGAAAAGCCCGCCGCATTGCATGCCCACGAGATGCCCGTTTCCATGCGTATCGGGCCGATCGTGCTCGGAATCGGTTCGTTGGTGCTGGCCTTCTTTGCCGGCACGATTGGCCATGCGATTGTCGAGCCCGCCGCCTCGGCAATTGCCGGAACCGCGCACCCCGTGCATTTGCACCTCTGGGCGGGGTTCAATAAATATTTGGTCATCAGCCTCTTTACATTGGTGCTGGGGGCGGGCTCTTTCCGGGCGCGCCCGCTCTGGCTGAAGATGGCCCGGCGGGTGGGCGGACTTGCGCGGTTCGGGCCGGATGCCGCCTACCGCTTGATCCTCGCCTCCGTGCTGAAGTTTGCCGGGTGGCAAACACGCCTGCTGCAAACCGGAACCCTGCGCCACTACATCCGCTACATCGTGCTCGCCACCACCGTGCTGGTATCGGCGGCCTTCCTGCGGGCGGGCGGGTTCCATAAACTGGACGATTTGACTCCGCTGACCCTCCGTATTGCCGCCGTGGCAGTTCTCATGATTCTGGCCGCGTTTGCCACGGTGCATTCCACCTCGCGCCTGCGCTCGATCCTTTCGATGGGCGTGGTCGGCTATGGCATGGCCCTCTTGTTCACTTTCTTCGGGGCCCCCGACCTTGCGATGACGCAGCTGGTGATTGAAACCCTGACCGTGATTCTGATGGCACTGGCCTTCTACCACTTGCCGACCTTCCGGCACAGCTCCTCCCTTCGCACCCGCTCAATCGATCTAGTGATTGCGATCGGCGGCGGGCTGGCCGTGACGTTGCTCGTGCTGGCCGCACTATTCGTTCAAACGCCGACCCCCGTGACCGACTTCTATCTTGAA
>JAOZKS010000242.1 GCA_029935255.1 Pontiella sp. | reverse complement strand
TGGCGCGTCGCGCCTTCCGGGTGATGGGGGTGCCGGAACGGATGATTGCCGACCTGTATTATGTTCCTGCAGGATTGGACAAGGCTACGCCGTGTATGCAGATGGTTGAGTTTGCTAAGGGGCGGAAAATAGTTGTAGCGGTGGGGGCGCTCTGCCGTCGCAAGGGCACCGATGTCTTGCTCAAGGCTTTTGCAAAACTAAACACGGAAGAGTGGTGCCTGGTGCTTTGTGGACTGGATCGTGCAGACGGGCTCTACCAAGCACTAGCCGGGAAACTGGGCATCGAGGATCGGGTGCTATTCCTAGGTATCTATCCGGTTGACCGGATTTCCGAAGTCTATTCCGCTGCGGATGTCTGCGTCCTAGCCTCTCGTTTCGATGGCTGGGGGGCGGTACTCAATGAAGCGGCCTCCCTAGGGCTTCCGCTGATTGGAACTGACCTATGCGGCGCATCTTGGCACTTAGTCCAGAACGGATACGGATGCACTGGCTGCCGTGTGTTGGCGGGGAGCGTACGCTCGTTGGCTGCAGGACTACGCACTTATGTGTGCAATTCCGATCTCGCAGACAAGCATGGGAGCACGGCTCGAAAAATTTTCTGCAAAATATTTACTCCGGAAGAAAATGCGGTGCGCCTCACCGAGACTTTGTCACTATGGATGGGTAAAAAAGAAGATATACAATGAAAACTACAATCATCATTCCATCGCTCGGCCGTGCTATAATTCTGGGGGAGACCTTGCGGCGTATTAAAAATCAGACCAAAGTACCCCATCAAGTGATGGTGGTGGTGGTTGCCCAGGAGGATTTGCCAGATGATGTTCCCGATTTTGTCACAGTTGTATTCTCGGAGAAAGGCCTATGCATTCAACGTAATACGGGGATCGAACACTGCGAAGCTGATGTTGATACCATTCTATTCATTGATGATGACACATTTCTTCATCCCTCCTACATTCAGGAGATGGAAGGACTGTTTGCTGAAAATATGGAAATAGTCGGTGTCAGTGGAAATCTGTTGCGCAACGGCGACATTTCGATCAAAGAGGCAGATGGTCTTCTCTTGAACTATTCTCCTGTGTCTATTCCTGAATTGGTTGATGCAGGGTTGTATGGGTGTAATTTTGGTGTCCGGCGATCGATGATGGCGGACATTCGTTTCGATGAAAGGCTGGTGTTGTATGGGTGGTTGGAGGATGCGGATTTTTCGATGCGCTTAAGAAGGCTAGGATCGGTCAAGTATTCCTCGTCTTTGGTATGTGTTCACCTGATGCATCCAAGTGGTGGTCGTTCCAACCATGTCCGGTTTGGGTTTTCCCAAGTCATGAATCCATTCTATTTATTTCAAAAAAATGGGAAGTCATTTCCTTTCTCAGAGGTTTTGACGCGCCATTGGTTGCGGGGAGTGGGGGGTAATCTTATTGGAATTCTGATCGGGTCGGATCGAAAAATGCGTTGGGATCGCCTCAAGGGCAACATGGTTGCTTTTAGGTTGCTTCTCGCAGGGCATATCGAGCCGGAGCATGCCACTAAACTTTGAACCATCCTGTTGTCTTTTACCAATTAGAACAGATAAAGTATGAAAATTGTTACGTTATGTGGCTTGAGCCGTGGTGCCGGAGGAATATTCTATGCCGTTAGTTCCCTCTGCAAGGAGATGAAATGCGATAATGGGATTGATTTGCAGGTTTTTGGCAGAAATGATCCTTATGTCGAATCAGATCGCGCTGTTTGGGGAGGAGTTGAAACCTCTCGGTTCAATGCGTATGGGCCGTTGCAAAACGCCCCGAAACTTCGGTGTATGCTTGGGGCGGCCGCTCCAGATCTCACCCACATGCATGGCATTTGGCTCGATGACCAAAGGGCAACCCTGCAGTGGCAAACAAAAACCGGACACCCGGTTGTGATTAGTCCGCACGGCATGCTCGACCCATGGGCACTGAAAAATTCGGCATGGAAAAAAAAGTTGGTCGGGGCACTCTTTGCCAACGAGTCGCTCCGCCGCGCCAATTGCATCCACGCGCTCTGCCGATCCGAGATTGAGTCGATTCGGGCATACGGACTCACAAACCCCATCGCGCTCATTCCCAATGGGGTGGAACTTCCCGCCCTGACCTCTGCCCCCAGCCCTCCGACCTCTGGAGTAAAGCGCAAGCTACTCTTCCTCGGTCGCATTCATCCGAAGAAAGGACTGGAGGAACTGCTCCATGCATGGGCGCAAACCCAATGCCTAAAGTCTAAGGCCTCCTCCGAATGGGAATTGCTCATTGCAGGTTGGGATGATGGAAACCACTTGGCAGGACTTAAAAAACTGGCAAGTCAGCTGGATTTGTCGTGGTCGGATGACACCCCGTCTTCCGTTCTCTGTCCTCCGTCCTCTGACATCTGCTTTGTTGGCCCTCAATTCGGCAGTGAAAAAGAGAATCTCCTCCGAAGCGTCGATGCATTCGTGTTGCCCTCCTTTTCGGAGGGGCTTCCAATGTCGGTGCTGGAAGCTTGGTCGTATGGTCTACCGGTGGTCATGACCGATTTTTGCAACCTCCCAGAAGGTTTTGTGGCCGATGCCGCCATTCGGGTGGAGCCCAATCGGAACTCCATTGCCCAAGGGGTGGGAAAACTTGCGGCGCGGTCGGATGCTGAGTTGAAGGCTATGGGCGCCCAAGGACGGAAATTGATTGAAGAAAAATTCACTTGGCCTAGGATTTCCGGAGAGATGAAGCAGGTTTACGAATGGTGCCTGACGGGGGAAGCCCCTCCGGATTGTATGGAGTTTTATTAGGGGACGCATGGAGATTCTCAATATAGCCAAAAACCGCACGGAGCGGAAGTATCCTCTGCGGGTACAGCTGATGCGGACGGCTTGGGCTGCGGGACGGATTCTGTTCCGGATGATACCCCGTCCGTTCTACGCCCCTCGACGGGTGCTCTTGCGTTCCTTTGGTGCGAAGATCGGGAAAAAAGTGAACATTGCCAACACAGCATTGATCTACTTCCCGTGGAACCTCGAAATCGGTGAATGGTCGGCCATCGGAGAGCATGCAACGATCTATAATTTAGGAAAGGTCGTGATTGGTGAAAAGGCAACGGTATCGCAGCGGGCGCACCTATGCGCGGGTTCGCACGACTATGTGGACCCTGCTTTGCCGCTACTTACTCCTCCGATTTCGATCGGCGACCAATCATGGATTTGTGCAGATGCCTTTATTGGTCCGGATGTGGTGATTGGCGAAGGGGTGGTGGTGGGTGCGCGGGCCGTTGCCGTGAAAGATGTTGAGTCGTGGGTCGTCGTGGCGGGCAATCCCGCACGGGTCATCAGAAAACGGGAGCTGAAGAGATAGCATGGTATCCATCCTCATCCTGACGAAGAACGAAGAGAGCAATATCGAGCGTTGCATACAGTCCGTTTCGTGGTCGGACGAAATTGTCGTGTTTGATTCCTTTAGCGACGACCGCACGGTGGAGCTGGCCGAAAAACTAGGTGCACGTGTGATTCAGCGCAGGTTTGACAACTGGTCGGCGCACCAGAACTGGGGCGTGGAAAACATCAAGTTCAAGCATCCATGGGTCTACTACACCGACGCCGACGAAACCTGCGACGACCAACTGCGCGAAGAGCTTGCGATGCTGGAGGAAAGAGGCGTGGGGTTCTCTGCTTTTCAGGTGCGGAGGAAGGACTATTTCATGGGGCGCTGGCTGAAACGCTCGCAAATCTATCCCACTTGGATCACGCGCGTGTTCAGGCCTGAAAAAATACGTTACGAACGTCTGGTCAATCCGGTTGCCGTCGTTGACGGTAAGACGGGTTCATTGCACGGCCACATTGTCCACTATCCGTTTTCGCATGGAGTAGGACATTGGTTCGACCGCCATAACAAATATTCGGACATGGAGGCAAAGGATCTAATAGGCGAGGTGGCCGGAAATTTCCGTTTCCCCGAGCTCTTCTCGCGCGATTCCGCAACCCAGCGGCGGGCCTTGAAGACTCTGGCCTATCGAATGCCGGGCCGACCGATACTTGTCTTTATCTATTTGTATGTCGTTCGCCGAGGATTTCTCGATGGCCTTCCCGGCTTCCGCTATTCCATCATGCGCTCGATGTATGAATATATGATCGATTTGAAGGTTGCGGAATACCGCTATAAGACGAAAATCAAGACAGAAAATATTTAAAGGGTTTGGCAAAAGACCCGGTGGGGTTTGTCGGATCTTATGCGGTGCGTATGCCACCCGATGGCGGCCACGAGTAGTCGAATGAAAATTTCAATTATTACAGCAACATGGAATTCCGAGGCGAGTATTGCGGATGCGCAGCGCTCCCTCGCGGAGCAGGAGTTCCCGCGCGACCAGATCGAGTGGATCGTGGTGGATGGCGCTTCGACCGACCATACGC
>JAOZKS010000621.1 GCA_029935255.1 Pontiella sp. | reverse complement strand
CTATCCCGCACAAACCCTCCAAGGCTCGGAACTCTCCAGCCATCCCGAACTAAACGGCCAGCCCACCACACTCGTCATGACCCCCGTTGGCGGAACCGACCCCAGCGCCAAACTCGTGTTGCACTTCGACAACCCCACCGCCCCGCACCAGCTCACCGTCAACCTCAACGGAATCTCCATCGGTGGAGCCATTGAAACCTCAGATGCCTTCCCGATCAACATGAACGACGGCCAAGCCGACCTCAACGCCAACGGCACCTTCTCCGCCGATGTGCTGGCCCTGCCCTTCACCCTCCTCCTCCACAACCTCAAAGCCAACGTCGAAAAAGGCCAGACCGTCATGGGAATGGATGCCGAAACCGCCACCGAAGTCTTCAGCTCCATGGAAAAGCTCGAAATCGACGGCTCCCTCGGCGGCTCCCTGCTCTCCCCCCGCGTCAACATCGACCACGAAAAACTCAGCGCCAGCATGAAACAAGCCCTCGTCGCCGCCGGAAAGAAAGCCCTCTCCAAACGCGCCGATGCCGAGATGGACAAAGCCACAGATGCCGCCAAGGAACAAGCCGGTAAAGAAATCAACAAACTCCTCGACGGCGAGGAAGGAAGCTCCACCGAAGACCAAGCCAAAGGCTTGCTTAAAAAGCTGTTTTAAAACACTGAACAATCGATCCCATCAGCAAAAAGCAGGCTCTTAAAACCATCCGCACCTCGCTCGGTATGCAACCCAGTGTGATTCGTTCGTTAGGAAGTAGTGAGAATCAGGGTGAAGGGTCGACCCCAAATGAGACTAAATTAAGTCGGATTTGGTTTATTATCGTAGACGAGTGCTTCCAGCCTCGTTCAGCATATAATACGAAATCAACTTGAGTCGTATTGGTTGAACCACGGAATACACTGAAAAAAAGAGTTCCTGATCAGGTTCCGTGTGTTCAGTGTATTCCGTGGTTAAAATACTATTCAGCTTAACTGCATATAATACGCCTCACCTAAATCAAACGAGGCTGGAAGCACTCGTCTACGGTAGATCCTCAGCCAACCCAAGCCCATGGCATCGAGTCCTAAAAGCATTCTAAAACTCCTTAACATTAGTGCCATTCGGGACAGTCCTTTGATGTTAGGGGGGCGGAAAATCTTAAAGTACCGCAAAGGAATACAACCGCAGAATACGCGGAACCACGCAGAATGAACCCATTCAATGCATCTGCTGT
>JAOZKS010000241.1 GCA_029935255.1 Pontiella sp. | reverse complement strand
GCCTTCGGTGTCTGCTTATGTTCATTCCAATACGCCTCGTTCGCCTCATCCTCCAGCTGTGCCTCCTCCATCGGAAAGCCCACATCCCAGTCCGCGCACCGATCCACATCCGTCAGCCCCGGAAATCCAGGCGCAAGCTTGCGCTCCGTTCCAAGCCCATCCATTTCCATAACCCGCCGCACCGTAAACCGCCGTGCGCGCTCCTCGAAGCGCCCCGATGAAAGCAGTTCAAAATAAGTCAGCAAAACCGAATCGCCCACGCCCGCATCCAGCTCATCCGCCAACCAGCGATTGATGATGATTTCATCATCGCGCAGCTCCTCTCCGGCCTTGGCAATGACAAACGAATACGGCGTCGACTTCGCCCCCTTGGAAATCGAATTCACCAGATAGGTCAACGTACCCGATGCCCCCGGAATCGCCATCGCCGCCCGCGCCGACTCCGGGCCGAGATAGATTCCATCCGACTCCAGTTGAACCACCCCATCCACATGGAGAAACCGCAATCCAAAGTCGGAAGGTTCCCACACGCGCGCAAGTACGGCATCCGGTGCGCCCCCACCCGCTAAAATCAGATTCGCCTTCCCCTCCAGCCCCGTGCGCCCTTCCAACCATTGGGAATTCACAAACGCGTTGTACGGAACCACCTGGTTGGCCGACAGGCCAAAGCGGCCGAGCTCATCGTCGCCAAGGATTCGAACAAGGGTAAAGCGCCCGCGCACCGTTTGCTCCTCCTTCTGCGCGGCAAGGGGCGCATCGCGCGGCAACAAGCCCGGCTTTTCGATGCGGAGCGATACCTCATCGCCCACCGCAACACCCAACGCCGCCGCCAATTTTTCATTCAGCGCCACCTCACCTTCCAAGAGCTGGAACTCCAATCCCGCAAACCTCCAAAACGAGGAATCCGAGCCCAGCACCTGCACGCGATTAATCTGTTTTCCGCCCGACATCGCCATGCCGCGTAGTTGCAACACCGCCGCCGTATCATCCGAAATGCGCTCCGCCAAACGACCTGAAAAAACCCGGTTCGGCGTATGCATCGCGTAATGAATTCCACCCAGTCGTTGCAGCGCAAATTTTTGCAGCGAGCCCTCCACCGAATCGCCGACCAGCAGCGCCCCCGTCAGCACCGCCGCCGCCAGCACCGTTCCCAGCAGCACACCCAAATGCGTCCGCCAGTAAAACCGCAACCCCGATAGCAACAGTCGAATCATTTCAGGGTTCCATTTTCCATGATCAACACACGGCCCAACCTCTCCGCCAACCGCATCGAGTGCGTCACCATGATCAGGGTTAGGTTTTGCTCTCGGTTCAGTTCCAACAGCAACTCCACCAAATCATCCGCCGCCTCGCGGTTCAGCGCACCGGTGGGTTCGTCGGCCAAAAGCAAAACCGGTTGGTTGATCAACGCCCGCACCACGGCAACGCGTTGCCGTTCCCCGCCGGAAAGTTGCCCTGGGCGATGCGACAGCCGATCCGTCAACCCCACGCGTTCCAGCAAGCGCAACGCCCGCTCCGAGGCGCCACCCGCATTTTTGTTCACCAAGGTTGGAACCAGCACATTTTCCAGCACCGTGCACTGCGGCAACAAATGGTGGAGCTGAAACACAAAGCCAAGCGAATCGTTGCGGAAGCCCGCCGTGGCCTTGGCATCCAAGCCCACCAAATCAGTTCCCGAAAAATCGATCGATCCCGCATCCGGTCGGTCCAGCGTGCCGATCATGTTCAGCAGCGTACTTTTGCCACACCCCGACTCGCCCACAATCGCCACCGACTCTCCTGCTGTTACCGCTAAATCCACATCCATCAACACCGGTGTCCGCTCATCATACGCCTTCGAAATATTCTTTAGCTTCAGCATCATTTATTCCTTTGCTCCAAACGCACTCACCGTTCCATCGTCCGCACCCACCACAATCATGCCGCCGATCAGTCCCGGTGGCGTAATCTCATCGCTCACCTCCTGCGACCACAGCTTGGTTCCATCGGCGAGATTCAATACGAACAGAACCCCATCGGCGGAAACCGCGACCCGCTCTTTAGCCACGACGGGCGAGGAGGGAGTTCCCCCTGTATCAAATTTCCAAACCAGTTCGCCATCTCCTTGATTGACCGCATAGACCCCCCCGTTTTCCGAAGAGTAGATCACGTACGCTCCGGTAACCGCCGGCGTGGAGAAAGTTTGTTCTTCCGACTCGTCGCTACTCCAGACCACATCCCCTTTTTCCAAATCAACACATAATAGGTTTCCATCGCGCGTTCCCGAAAACGCCAGCGATCCATCCAGCGCCACGCCGCCCGCAATCTGTCCGTCGCCCCCCACTTCAATATCCTTCAGGTGCTTTCCACTCGCTCCATAAATGTGCAACGCCGCCGCACAGCTTCCAAAAACAATCCGCTCGTTTCCAATCCCCGGCGAACCATCGCAACGCTCCACACCCTCCGTTTTCCATAGCAACGTTCCCGTTTTAAGATCGATCCCATGCAACGCCCCGTCTGACTGATCCACCACAACAACCGATCGTGCGTCCAAAAAATTCGGCGATCCGACAATAATCCCGCCCGTATCGTACCTCCACTTTTCCTCGCCGGTTTGGGCCTCCAAGGCATACAAAACCCCACGTGTACTCCCGGCCAGCACCACCCCGCCGCCGCAGGCCAGTGGAGCCTCGAATTGAACCGAAACCTCCGCGCCCGCATCGTTCGTTCGGGCAACTCTTTTTTCCCAAACCTTCGACCCTTCCAAATCGACGGCAACAAGAGCCCCCTTCTTCGCCGAAAAGAAAATCAAGAGCCCATCCGACACCGGCGTATTGTAGACCGCTCCGCCCGCAGGGTATCGCCACAACAATTCCAGTTTTCCCGGAATCGCGGTTTCCGATACCCCCCGAAGAGCTGCCCCGCCATGGTAGGTGTTCCACGCCCCAAAAGAGGCCCCTGCACAACCCACCCATAATAAAATTATTTTGCCGCTAATCATTTTGTCGAATGTCCCTGTAGAGCAACCCCATCTTCTGCGCCATCGTCTCGATGCCAAAATGCTCCTCAACGGACTCACGCCCTTTTTTTCCAAGCACCCGCGCCCGTTCAGGATTCATCAAAACCTCCCGCAACGTCTCCACCAAATCGGCATAGATCACACCGCCACCCGTCGCTTCGATAAGCTCAGGAAACGCGCCCGCATTCGGTTGCACCACCGGAACCCCCGCCGCCATGGCCTCGATAATATAGGTTCCAAAGGCCTCGCCCTGCTCCACCGGAACGCACAGCACCGAGAGCGACGACAAAAATTCCAGCCGATGTTCGCGACTAAAATCCTCCACAAACTCCGCATCGTTTTCCAACCCCAGCCCCGCCAGTTTTTTCCGGAGACGGGAGACGCACTTGCGATCCTCGCCAACCAATCCGCCCGTGGCCCGCAACCTTAAGTTTTCCAACCCGCGAACTTTTTTCAATTCAACAAATGCCTCCACCAACCGCCCCAAACCCAAGCTGGCATTCATCCGCGAAAGATAGCCCAGCACCGGCGGATCAAAATCGAGCGATGCTGGTTTAAACCCATCCAGTTCAATACCAACATGCACCACATCCATCCGCTCACGCGGAATATTCAGCCGCTCGCCCATCCGATCCGCAAACCAATGGCTCACCGCCACAAACCGATCCACATCCCCAGTCCGCGCACGAATCGCATCCCAGCACCGCTTGTTATACGGCGGGTTGATCGCATCCAACCACCCATCCTCATCCTGCAATGAACAAATCACCGGCACATTTAATTTTGCTTTAATCTCCGCCGCCAAACCAATCAGCAACACATTGGAGATATGCACCACATCCGGCTTTTCATGCTCCACCAACCACTGAACCAATCGCTCGACCTCCTTGCGTTGGTTCCCCCGCGCCCCCTCCAACATCGACAGCGTCATCGCGCCCAACCCCGCCGGTGAAGTCGTGCCCTCCATCGACGCCGCACGCTTGAGCATCCACTTCGAATCAAACAAGCGATCCAGCCAGCGCGGTGTTTTACGAAAGAAAGGAACCTGCTGCTGGAGCCAGACATTGATGCCTCCGAAAAAGACAGGGGTGTCGTCCGGCACCGGATCGCCATCCGTAAACATCGGCAGATACATCGGCACCATCACAGCGTCTACGCCTGCTCGTCGCAGCGCCTGCACCAGAGCACTATCCCGCATACAGTTCTGGCAATAAAACGTGCCGCCCGATCCCGGAATAATATGAACCACCTTCATCATTTTTTGCCGACCATAATCCCTTTTTCCTATATCACTAATGATATATTTTCACCAAAAAACCCTAATTTTACCCCTATTTTATATCACTAACGATATAACTTTCTTCCGTATTTCTGTAGGCCAAAGCCCCGGTTGGACATG
>JAOZKS010000031.1 GCA_029935255.1 Pontiella sp. | reverse complement strand
CCGACATGACGAACGACCAGCTCGTGACGAAGATGTAGAGCACCTTGTCGAGGAAACTGAAGTCGGCATCGATTCCGATTTTTTCCAGCAAAGTCTTCTTTTTCTTCTTTTCACCGGACAGCTTTGCTTTTTCGGTGGAGTCTTCGCCGGCATACTCGCCGCGATGCAGCAGCTTATCCATGTTGTGCGGTTCACGACAGGTGATCCATGAAACGACGATGTATAAAATGGTTGAAAGAACCAAGGCAAGTAACATCATGTACTGCGAATTCAGCGGAAAATCCCCTCCGGTCCAGGGCACCCAGTTGCGCTGACAAACGAAGCCGACAATGGCCACAACCATACCGGTCAGAATCGAGGTGTATGCCGCCGCAGTGGTTCCGCGTTTCCAGTATAGCCCCAATGCGATTACAGCACCGGCACCACCCAGCCAGATCGTTCCTGTCAATGCGAAGTACATGAGGATGGATTCGCTTTGCTCGAAGAACAGGCTGTAGAAGAAGGCGAAAATACCCACTCCGGCAATCGCCCATTTAAGCACCTTGAAGTGATCGTTCGGAGACAAGGCCTTCTTTTTACGGCGCAATGGCATATAAATATCCTGAACAAAGATGGAGCCCCATGAGTGCATGTAGGTTCCATTCGTTCCGATAAAGGCCGCCATCATGACCGCAGCAAAAGCACCAATCAGCCCCACGGGAAGCAACTTGGTAAGAATCAGTGTAGTCCGCAATTGGTTTTGCATCGTTATGCTGGGCAGGGCCGCCATACGCTCTGTGACCGCCACGGAAATCGTGTTGTCCGACTTGTCAAACAAGATGGCATACGCCGCAATGGGGACGAGGAGCAACATCATATTCTGAACCATAATACGCATGTTTCCAACCACACCGCCCATGCGGGCCTCGTGCGCATTGATCGCCGCGCTGTAGTAGCCCTGAGTCCCCTGCCAGGCTTTGTAGGTCCAGAAAATCACCAGTGCCTGAATCAGGAAGAAACTCCAGTTGAAATCTTTTGTGCCCGCCGAACTAAACGGATTCAACATGGACTGCCCTTTTTCAACCTTGATTTGAACCGGCGTGGTTAACGCAAAGTCCGTTTCCGCCGCGCCACCCTGAACAAAAAACAGTTCACACCGGCCAATATTCGTACTTTTGAAGATGAGAGAGGTCTCTTTGGCTTCACCCTGGGTTTCCGGAAGAACAAAGGTTTCCGATTCCTGACGACCATCTTTACTCATCACAACCATCGTGTATTGATTCTCGCCCGCGGCTTCATACGAAAAGGTGGCCGAATAATCCGTGCCGGAGAGAAGCGCTGTCGAAGGCGTAATGGTGGCAACCACCTTATCCATTTTAAGTTCGCCCGCGTTCAATTTCGTCATCGTGACATCGGAAAACATATATTTTTCGCTCGAAGGGATGCCGCCCTTGGCCAATGCCGTAATGGCGGTAAAGTCTTCTGCGCTTTGAACGGCCGCGATTGGTGCGATATCCACGGCATCACGCTGTCCGATGGTATCTACAATTTTAGCCCACGGAACCGTAAAGAGAATGAAGACCACAATAATCGAAAGGCAGATATTCGCGAACGTACCTTGAATGAAGTCCGTAAGCATGATGGTGATTTGACCGCCCGCGAATACGAAGAAGAGAGCGATCACCGTCAGCGCCGCCATGATGCCTGCATACACCAAATCAATTTGCACACTTCCGAGGGTGGCCATCACAGGCTCCCAACCGAAATAGTATTGGAAGAATCGACCGGCAATCGCGGGGAAAAGACCAAAGTTCAGGGTTCCGGAAATAAAGATCACGACACCGGCAAAAACGCGGAAGTTTTTGCTGTAGCGCATTTCAAGAATCTGCGCGAGCGTCATGGCGCGGGTCTGGCGGTAGCGATAGGCAATCCAGCCCGACATTGCCACAACGACCTGCGCAAGCAGCGTCACCATCGTCCACCATGCGACCGAAAACCCGCCCCGGTAGTAGGCCTCGAACCAGGCCACAATCGTAATTGCGCCGACACAGGAGAGGCCTTCGGCCACCCCGAGAACATACTTGCGCGCGCAACGACCCGCAGAAAGAAAGTCAACGACCCCCTTGTTGTATTTACGGGTACTCAAAGCCGCAAAGGTCATCAGGCCCAGCAAACCCACAACAATGGACCAGTCCCAAAAATGCATGATCATAGCTGAATTTCTCCAGTTTTAGTTCTCATATCTTTTGTTAAAAAAAAGAGCAAATCCACCACCCGAGTGGATTTGCTTTCGGTTCCACAGAAGGGTCCGGTTACTTGGACAAGATACGCAAGCCCAGATTGTCGATCACCAGATCGACCTCTTTCTTTCCCTTTTCGTTCTTTTTCATGCGTTGCATGCCGATCCAGAACCCTTTCTTGCTCGCCAGGATCTCCGTTTCAAAATGCTCGGTCTTGCTGGTCCGGGCCATTGGGGTGGTCCAGTGAATCTTGCTTTCGCCCCCCTCGTCGATACCGACGACGAATTCATACTCGCCGTCATAGGCGCACTGATAGTCGAACGACACTTCATACTTGTTGCCCGGTTCGAAGCGCAGGGTCTGCGGGAGGGTGCGATAGATCAGCCCCGGAGTTCCGTTCGGTCCCAGACGTTCGGAATGGGATTTAAGCGCCCAGTCACCGGAGAGCGTGTCGTCGATCCGCTTGCCGTTCCATCCGGAATCGGTGTAGGGACTGTGGCGCTCGGAGAGGTGCGTGCGCGGATCATTCACACCGCCAGCCGGCCCTTTGACAAACGGGAACCAGCCTTCATCGATATGCTCGAAATCTTCGTAGAACTCATACCCTTCTTTTGCCGTGTGCGCCGATTCAACCACACGCAGGTCGTCGAGTCGTACCGTGGCGGTTCCCGGAGAAACCACCAGCACAAGCGTTGCACGATCGCTCCCTTCCGGCACATCGAAAAGCACACGCATACGCTGCATGCGCGTCCGGTTCCAGTGCATGTTGCACGCGGTGGCTTCCAAGGGGGAGCTTTCGGTCCAGATGCTGATGGAATCGCCGTTTGCCGGTGATGCCACCAGCAGGGCCTTGCGGGAACCGGCTTCAACTTCGACCCAAACCGAAGCACTGTAGGTCCCCGCCTTGAGCCCGGAAATCGTCTGCGAAACGGTTGCGGACTGATCGCTTTTTCCGATGGTAAGCGCGGTGCGGACATGATCATCCTCGGTAACGGAAACCACACCGTCTTCGGCTTTAACCGTCCATGCAGCGAGGCTCTTGTCGTAGAATCCCGGATCGCTGATCGGCGAACCTTCGCCCCACTGGGCAACCTTTTGCGCGGGAGCGTCTTTGGGATAGACCACATACGGGGTCATGGCTTTTGCAGAGAGGGTTACCGCGCCATTCTTTACCGGCACATCGGCAATCAGAACACGGCCTGTGTCCTTGAGCTGGTAGAACTTGACCGAATCGGTTTTCCAGTTTTCCGGAAGAACCCAGGTAGATTCGCCGCCCTTGGCATTCCAGTGGTAAAGCTTGCTTTCCTGCTTCGGCTCCCACGGCAGCAGGTAGGCTTCGTCTTCAAGCACAAGGCGATCACTGCGGAAGATTTGACGTTTCCCGCTGCTATCCGTTACGCGGACGTTATCAGTGAAGCGGATTTCGTGATCGTCCCATTTCATGATCTCGAAATGCTGCATGTATTTTGCCGGCAGCGCGGCTCCATACAGTTTTTCGAGGAAACGATTAAAGTCGGTCCGACCCTGCCAGCCCTCGAAGTCGCCCAGCTCGGCGTGGCCCAGCAAGGGGTGCTTCAGGTACATATCTTTTTGGTGGTTGCGGATGAAGCGGATGATGTGGCTGTTAATGCCACGGCTTTTGTCGGGACCGTAGCTCATGTCGGTCGACCAGTGCGACCATGTTGCGGCATGTTCGAGCATCATCGGGAACTCGGTGGTTACGCCAACCCCTGCATGGTTCAAAATACGCGCCATCTCCTGGCTCAGCCAGCCGTCGCCCCAGTAGACATCCATATAAATAAAGTCCAACCCGGGAACATCATCCATCATGTGCTGCACACGTTTTTCAAAGGCTCCGGATGTGATGTCCCAGCGGTGATTCATAATGTAGGACTGGTCGATCCAGTTCCATCCGCCACGGTTGGTGAAAACCATGTCGGGTTCAAACGCATAGGCTTCGGGATAGGCTTCCTGGCAGTTGATGTGGACTCCGATCTCGGCATTCCACTCGTGGGCTGTTTCAATCAGGAAGTTCATGTCCTTCCTGCCCCCCTGCCGCCGACCAATATTCCCGCCGTAATCCGGGTGCGCGCTGTCGTGGCCTTCGGACTGGTAGCCCTTCAGCAAAACAAACTGACCAAGGCCATCGGTGGCATAATTCACGCGCTTCACGTTGTCGAGCGCCCGCAGGAACGGCTCGCCCGCCTGACTGCCAAAGTTAAAGCTGATGTGTTGCGCAACCCGGTTGGGGGTCAGCTCGGCTTTGAACGGGTGGGTCATGATTTCGCGGAAAGCAATGGCTCCGTCCTGCCAGTCCACCTGATCGTCGTCGTTGCGGTCGGTGGTAATAATAATCCGGGTCCAGAGCGTTTTTTCGGTCAGATCCGAATCCTTGGCGCGGAAGGTCCACTCGCCGCCGCTCAAGCTGGCCGAAGCCCCGTCTTCCGTCGCGGTGATGCGGGTCCGGATACGACCGTTCCCCAGCTTGGTATCTGTTCCCAGTTTTTTATTCTTCTTGGGATCGTCGTAGGCCGAGTTGTTTTCCATCGTGGCCGCCAGTTCGGCGGTGGAGATAATGGCATAGGCGGCTGAATTGAGCTTTTCTTCCTTCGGGAGATCGGTCGTAACCTGCGTGAAGATATCCATCTGCTGCGCCTTGTCGGCATGGATGGTTGCGGTTGCCAGTGCGGCTCCCGGCTGCTTGCTGGTTACGGAAAGCAACGAATGCTCAGGAATCTCGATCGAACCAATCCGGAAGGCCTCGGTATCTTCGATGTCGCTAATCGTAAAGGTAAGTACGGATCCTTTCAGCGAGAGCTCGGCTTCCATCTCAACATCGCCAATTTCTTCAAACTCAAGTTCGTATCGAACGCTGCGGCGGTTCAAAACTTTGCCAGGCCCTTTGCTTTCAACCGTTGGAGCATACGTTTTGCCGTTCAATAGAATATCGGTTAGAACCTCGCTTTGGCCATTAAACACGGCTCCGCTAGCCAAATGCTTGTAGGATATAACCCGAGGGAAGACCGCATCAACCACAACCTCAAGCGTATCGGATCGCAACACATAGGTGGTTCCCGGCTGGGCTTCACCCGCATCGACATCAACCGTGGTGCAGGCTGAAACCAAACCTGCCAAACAAAACCACATTCCCTTTGTTCTCATAATACCCACCGATCCTTTCCCAAGGTTAATAAAGTGAAACACGTCATGAAACTTATCCTACCAATAATTTTTGACAGCTCAATTTATAACAAGCAAGCTAACAGTTGCAGCGAATTCCGTCTACCGTTTTTTTAATATTTCAAAGGAAATATCCAAGCCTCAAAGAAGAGTCCGTTCCATATGCCAACCTCTGCTACAAATTTTCCGCAGTCAGCAAATGCCGAACAAAGAATTCCTCGCGGCGGCGCTGGCCGTATGGGCCCGCCCCTGCCCCATGACCCGTGGAAGGAAAGGCAATAAACTCAAAGTCCTTATCAACCTTGATCAGTGCATCCACAACTTGCAGCGTACTGGAAGGGTCGACGTTTACATCGAGAAGACCCACAGTGAGCAGAAGCTTTCCACCGAGCTTGTGCGCATCGACTGCATTGGAATTTTCGGCATAACTTTCGTCGACCGGCCAACCCATCCATGCCTCATTCCACCAAATCTTATCCATGCGATTGTCGTGGCATCCGCAGTCGGAAGCGGCCGCCTTGTAGAAATCGGAATGGTCGAGCACGGCACGCATGGCGCTCTGCCCCCCGGCGGAACCGCCATAGATGCCCACCCGGGAAAGATCCATGAAGGGGTATTTCGCTGCGGCCGCCTTCATCCAGGCAATGCGGTCGGGAAATCCGGAATCCTTGAGGTTTTTCCAACAGACATCATGAAACTTTTTAGAGCGCCAGTTGGTGCCCATGCCATCGATCTGCACCACGATGAAGCCAAGCTCGGCCAGGCGCTGCGCACTGTGGTAGGCGTTGAATGCTTTCGGAACAAAAAAGTCGTGCGGCCCGGCGTAGATCGATTCGAGTACGGGATATTTCCTTTCGGGATCAAAATGGCTGGGGCGAAAGATGACACCATAGATGTCGGTGGAGCCATCGCGCCCTTTGGCGGCAAACGGTTCGGGGAGATGCGAATGGATGGCGAGAAGTTTGGCGGCATCGGCTTTCCCAAGATCCACAACTTTTTTTCCATCGGACGAGCGGCGCAGCTCGTGGACGGGCGGCTGGTCGACGCGCGACCACGTATCGATATAGAACCGGCGATCCGGGGAGAAACCAAGTTCGTGCGTGCCGTTGCCCTCGGTGAGCAGTATCAGGCTGGTTCCATCAAAGTTGATGCGGGCGTAATGGAGATAGTAAGGATCCTGATCAGGAAGCATCCCGCCGGCATGGAACCAGATCCGACGTTTCTCGTAATCGATGTGGTCGACGTTCCGCACCACCCACTTGCCGGTGGTGACCGGTGCAACGCCTCCTGTTTTTAGGTCAACCAAATAGAGGTGGTTCCACCCATTGCGCTCCGACATCCAGATGGCCTCGCCGGTTTCGTCGATGTAGGTAAGGTGCCACTTCTGGGAATAGTTGATAAAGGTTGGGCTGGTCTCTTCAACCACCGAGGCAACCTTGCCGGTGGAGGTCTGGATCGCCAGCAGGCGCAGGGTCTGGTGGCCGCGCTCGTTGTAGACAAAATAGAAGCACGTACTGTCCATGTTCCAGTAGAATCCGCTTAGGCTCCAAGGGTTTGGAAACAGGGCGTCGTCCAGCGGAATCTCTTTTCCGGTTTCCAAATCAAAAAGGTGCGGTTTCCGCACGTTCAGCTCGTCGCCCGGCTTGGGATATCGGATCGATTTGCGCCGAGGTTGCAGCTGGTCTTTTGGAACGGATTCAATGAGATCGATGTGCCGGTTGGTTCCGGCCTTCTCGCGCATGGCGACCAGATAGCGACCGTCGGGGGAGCGATAGGTTGGGCCACAATATTTCCACTCCTCGGAGCCGTCGTGGGTTAGTTGGATTCCATCGGAAAAGAGGTTGTGGTTTTTAAAGATCGCCATCCGCTCCTTGGGAGCCTGGACGGGAATTGGTTTCGGCGGTTCGGCGGCGAGATACGCGATGCCCGGTTTTTTCGTGGCGGTGAAGGCCAATTTCCCGGCCAGGAAGACGTGTCCGGCGGTCGTGTTCTGAATATAGGTTTTTCCGGGAGCGAGCGTAGTGAACTTTTTCCGGATTCGGGAAGAGTCCACCCAAAATATATCAGCGGGATCGGTGCTGTTGTTGACAAAGAAAAGCTGAGTGGAACCATGACCCGTCCCGCTTCTTTCCTGTTTGCCGACCTTGCGTGGAACCAGAGCGAACGGATCGGCCTCGGGCTTCAACCCGGTCGCCTTTCCGCTTGAAACACGAAGTGTGCGAACCTGCCCCTTGGCCGCGGCCAAACAGAGAAAATCACCCTTTTCATCGATCTCAAACCTCCAGATACGGGGGCTGTTTCCTTGAAAAAAGGGAGCAAGCACATCGGTATCGATGGCGGATTCGCTTTCTCCCGTTTGCGTATCAACCCGCAGAACCCCCCCTCCATGCCGATAGTAAAGCGCGGAACCATCCGGTGCCCAGATCGGCGAAAATTTTTGCGATTCAACGGTGCCCGCCATTCGCTTGCGGAGCGAACGAGCGGACGCATAATCAACTTCCGACATGGCCATCGAGGCCAGCAGGGCGGCGACCACACAGATTGAGATTTTCAGAGGCATTTATTTCTTTACGGGTGGCTTACCGGTTTCGAACCAGGCCTTGTGGTATTCATAGCGAACCTTGGTCCAATTTGCGCCCTCTAGCCAGAGCGGATCCATCAACTCGGTTTCCCACGTTTCCAACATCTTTTCCATCCGCTCCACGCGCTCTGGAAACTGGTCGGCGAGGTTCTTTTGCTCTCCAATGTCATCCTTGAGATTATAGAGGACAACGGGAAGCCCCTCGACTCGGATGATTTTCCAATCGCCGTCGCGCATGTCGGCGCATTCAAGCTTTCGCCAATAGAGTTTCCCATGCGGAATTCCGGATTTTTTACCCGTGATGAAGGGCATCAGATCCACGCCATCGAGCGGGCGTTCTTGCTTAAGCGATCCCCCTGCGGCCACCACGCTGGTAGGAAAAATATCCATGGAGGAGATCATTTCGTTATAATCCTTCCCGGCAGGAACCTGACCTTTCCAGTAGAGCAGGAACGGAACGCGATGACCGCCCTCGAACTCGGTGCCCTTCTTTCCGCCGAGCGGAGCGTTGGAATAGTTTCCAGCCGTCCCTCCATTGTCGCTGAGGAACCAGATTATGGTGTTGTCGAGCTTGCCGGTGCGCTTGAGCGCGGCAACCACATCGCCAATGTTGCGATCCATGCCGTAGATCAGACCGGCATAGTTGTCTTTGGGGAGTCCCAACGCTTCCATATCTTCCGGCTTGGATTGCAGGGGCGTATGCGGCGCAGTGAAGGAGAGGAAGGCGAAGAAGGGTTGATCGGTCTCCTCGATGAATTCCACCGTCTTTTCACCCAGCCAATCGGTAAAGTGCCCCTCGAATTTGGCCAGCTTCCCATTGTGCTCGGCGGCGTGGGGATTCCCTTTCTTGTCGGTCTTCTTTGCATCGTACCAATAGGATCGGCTCCCTTCGCGCAAGCCGTAGAAGACATCGAAACCGCGGGCGGTTGGATACATCTCCGGAAGGTTGCCGAGGTGCCACTTGCCGAAAACCGCCGTGCGGTAGCCCAGTTCCTTGAAGGCTTGGCCGATGGTGCGCTCGTCCACATCCATGCCGGTTCCTTTTTTCGGGCAGTTGGCTTCGTGGCCAAACCGTTGTTGATAGCGACCCGTAATGAATCCCGCGCGCGATGGACTGCAAACCGATGCCGCAACGTGCCCGTCCGTAAAGCGCATGCCCTGCGCCGCCAGAAGATCGAGATGCGGGGTCTTGATATGTTCCGAACCTTGGAAGCCCAAATCGTGGTAGCCCAAATCATCCGCCATGATCACCAGCACATTCGGGCGATCCGCCGCCATACCCAGACAGGCCACTAAACCCGCACTCAATAGCAATACATGTTGCTTTATTGTTTTCTCCTTTATCGTAAATCCAGAATCTTCAACCGGTAGAATCGCTTCGGACGGGCGTCGTCCTCGAAAGGCGGCAACTGCCGGGCCGTAACCCGGTCGGGGATATCGACCCCGCCGGGAACCCGGGCAATCTCTTCGACGCCGGGTGGCACGACGGTCTCCCATCCAACCAGATCGTTTCCAGCCTGGAATTCGTAGGCCGCCTCGCCGGTTTCAATCAGTTCGGTATATTCGTGAATTGCATATTCTTTCCCGTCGGGTTGTCCGGCTGTCCGGCTGATGGGGAGAATATCGGTCGAGGCCGTTTTCGGGAGACCACCCAGCAGGTGTTCGAGCCAGTTGTGGATCCCATCCCCATCGGGGTCGGCATCATCGCCAGAAATCATGGGATCGGTTAGTTCGATCTGCGTGAAGTGGTTCGTGCGCCAAGTCTCCCGGGTCGGGAATATCCGGACGGAGGTGGCGGCTTGCTCAACGCCCCCCACCCCGTTGCTCGAGGTCAGCGTATAGGTGGTGTCCACCGTTGGCAAAACCTCGACATAGCCGCTACCCAACGCATCGAACAGGCTCACATCACCCACGCCTTGATCGATCCTTACGGTAGAGCTACCGCGTGTTTGCCAGCGCAGGCGAACCGTCTGCCCCTCAACGATATTGCGGCCGCTCGCATCAAAGAGATCAATCTGGTGCGCCGTGTCGACATCAACGATCTGCCCGGTTCGCACAGTGGTCGGTGCGGAGGCATCGCCTTCGTAGATTTCGATGCGGTACGTGGTGCCTGCGTCATACACGGGGGCCAAGAATCGATTGCCGCGAATACGCAGGCTATAGACCGTTTCGCCGGTTGTTTCATCCACCACGCAAATCACCGGATTATCGGAAGCGCCCGTATCCACCGGCTGCAGGAATCCAACCGGAGTTCGCACATAGTTGTCGAACTGCGAGATGGTGATGGGCCAATCGGGATACTGGGAGCCGGTCGAGGGATATTCCGGATCGGCGAAGCGCGGCCAGCATTCGAAGGTAACCTTGCGGGTGGATTTCTCAATCCGGACAATGCCGTAGCCTGCACCGCGGTCGTGCAGGGTCGACGGATCGATGCCTCGGGTCTGGTTGTGGTATTGCGCCGGATTTCCGACCGCGAGCATCTTGAAATGGTGCGGAAACTCGGACGTAAGGTTCGAGGTGACCCCATCGGGAAGCAGGCCGCTTCCATCAAAGAAAAAGTCGCCGGTGTAGGGGCTGATGGTGCTGGTCCTTCCTCCGGAATCATGGACTGGATCCCAGGCTCTCGGCCAAAAGTTGGCCAGCGCAGGTACGGTGAAGGAGTAACCGGCATCGCGCGGGGCATCCACACCATGGAGGGCGACGGTCGCCAGATGCTGATCGCCCGCGAGCTGGAACATGAACGATTTACGGATGTGTTCCCACGCCTCATTGCGCCGGTGCACCGGCCATCCGTGGGTATCCCTGTCATCGACCGAGAAGCTATAGCCTGAGCTGGCATGGGTGTGCAGATTGGCGATGGGCGATTGGGACACCATGAACTTGAGTTCCTGACCCGACCAATCCTTGGCCCATGCCTCAAGGAAGTCGTGCTGGCGCTGACCGAGCAACACCTGCTCCTCTTCGGGGGGCGGGTCGGTTTGTCCGGTCTTAAACTTGCGATCCTCGATAATGGCAATGCCCACGCGGCCATAGACCATGCCGGTGAAATAAACCTTGATCCCCTGTGCAACGGATGGAGCGGGCTGCACCGCGTTGTAGGGATCGGGATCCGGCAGGTTTTCGACCTGGGTGCGCTCGACCATCTTAACCCAGTCCGCCGGTCTGACATAGCCGCCGACATCCTGGTTACTGCTAGGGACCCCACCCTCTCCCCACAGATTGCCTTGGTAGACATCGTGGTCGTCCGGTATGACGATCAACGGAACATCGCGGCCTTGCTCCCGCCATTGGAGGAGCCAGAGAATCCATTTGTATAGATAGTCGTGGTGGCGGGCAAAACTACTGCTGTTGTCGGACCAGGTGGGCTGGTTTTCATAGATTTGGTCGCCCGTCGCTACAATGATATCGGGCTTGAACTTGGCAATGTGTTCGATGGGCTTTGCATGCGGATGCCAGACATGAACCGGACTCCAGTCGCGCGATGTACCAAGCCGCCCCGAGGCGATGCGCTGGCCGGTGAGGCCGCAGATGACGAGCTCTTCTTTTTCCACCGGATCCTTGCGGATTGTGCCTTCCCAAGTGTAGTCCTCCCCGCCCAACGGCAGGCGCACGCGGTAGGGAACATCCACCGTATCGTTCCAATGGGTAATTCTAAAGGTGGCGTTGTAGGCCGAAAGGGCGTTGCTATCGATGGTCTGGGCGGCGATCTGCTGCCATGCGCTTCCGTCCCAGATATCTAAAAAGACATCCGGTGTGGTGACCAAATCGAAAGGCATCATTTGCGCGGTCAGTTTGAGCGTTCCCCTGCTCAGCGTGTGCATGGCCCCGACAATCGCCAATTGACGATTGGGTTCGTATTGCAACGCCGCACCCCTTCCATTGAAATCGTCAAACCAAAAGGCCGAATTGCCAGAACCCCTGTGGGAGAGCAGGCCGAAGGAACCGAGCATACGGTCGGAGTCCACTGTGGCGATGGCTTGACTGACGAGACTTGCGCCATCGTAAACGCTAACGGTTAGGTTGTAGTTGGTGATATTGAAGATTGCATCGAATTCAATGCGTGCATCGGCGGGCAGGATTGCGGGGGTGGCACCGAGTGTACCTACGGAATTGGTGGATGCGTTGGAGTAATCCTCAATCACCGCAGCACCATTGCCGCGCATTCCACAGAAGAGGCCGAAATCGCGACCCCAAGCACTATGCACCAGCAAGGCCCCACGCCAATCGAGGTTGAATCCGGAACCGATCAGGAATCCGGAGCGGGAATCATCGTTCAAACTTCCGGAATGGAGGCCGGTGCGCACGGCAAGATGGAAGTCACCGCCATTGCCGCGTATCGAAGTCCCGATGCGATGGAGGGTGCGAAGGTTGGTCAAATCGGAAGCACCGACCGCATTAACGCGGTTGGAAGCTACCTGCCAGTCGTGCAAACGGTTGCCCCAATAGCCAGGCCCCGGCCACACTTGGTCAGGAACGGTGTTCCAATCATTGGAAAAACTTCCGTCGGCGAGACCGACTCCCCACGTTTCGAGGCGAACGTTATCGATCGACTGCGTTGCAGACGATCCTCGGAACTGGATGCCGAGCGTTTGCCCTTCGACAGAATCGAGCGTGCCGCTCGGGACGACGGCATGGTAGTGCTTCCAGTCTCCAATGGTCAGCGATTTAAAGTTGAGAGCGCGCGAGAAGGCCACTTGGTTGGTGCCGGCGTTTTCGACGTAGAAATCAGCCACTATCTGCCGGGTGCCCGGGGCGGACGGAGGTTCCTCATCGCCACGCTGGAGCGTAAGGTTATCGAGTCGGCCATATCCGGCTCCGTCATTGCTGACGGTGTCGATCTCGAGAAACAGGTGCTTGCCGTGTGCCGAGGAGGGAATGCCGGGAAAGATGCTCGTTTGGGTTTCATAGGTGTCGCTGGAGGAGACAAGATCGGAGTCCATGCTGGCGAGGTTGGTGTGGGTTCCGGTGATGGTGTCGTCGGCCGTGGTGAAGAGGGTGACACGTACGCGATCGGTGGAGTCGTTCCATCCACTGGCATCGAGCCATTCATACGTGATGGTGAAAATATCGTTGGAGGCGAGCGTGTAGCCGGTGTCGGTACCAAAAATATTATCCACGGAATGGGAAAGCACGGCATTGCGGGTGCCGTCGGTCGGTTTGGTCAAACGGGTGGCTTGGCTGTCCTGGTCGCCGGTTCCAAGATTCGTCCAATTCGGGGTTTGAGCGAATGAGCGGGCATCGATAGATGAAGAGTCGGCATTAAAGTCGTGGTTGAGAGTATCCTCGCCACCGATCGAGAAAATGGAGGCATCGAAGCGAAGCGAGAAAGAGTCGCCTGCCTGGATGGTGTGCGCGGTCATTTGGTAGACAGCACCCGTGTTGTCATAGCCGAGCCGCCAGGCCCCGTTCCCAAAATCAATATCGCCAATTTCGAGCGTACCGTGGGTTGCATTCCATCCCAGCACAGCATCATTGCCGATGGAAACGCCCTCGATTCCACTGTTGATTTCAGCAGAGGGGTTTATGATCTCAACGGTCGTTGCATTGGCCGATATAACCCATGCGCATGCGAACCCCACGATTAAACATTTTCCATCCAGCATAACCCCACCTCGATTTAACGATTTAAACTACAAACTATCAAAATAAAACATCTGATCCACGTAAAAATGGATATGTTTTTCTGTATTTCTACCGCTCTTCTTTTCGAGTATTACAGGTCGCTATTGCCAACTTTTC